>CALWTG010000001.1 GCA_944384385.1 uncultured Clostridia bacterium
AATTTGTCACTAAATAGTGCTGACGGCCGGCTATTTATTGCAGTTACAATGCTTGCATATATGACGGGAGTTGCCATTGCCTATCTTCTTGGCTTAAAGTTTGGAAGCAAAGCAGTCAAATGGTGCGCAGGAAGTGACGAGGACTATCAAAAATGGGTCAAAGTCTTTAACACGAAAGGCAAGTGGTATTATGCACTGACCGTACTGTTGCCAGTGTTCCCAGATGATATACTATGTATCGTCGCTGGGAGCGTAAAAATGAACTTTGGCCTTTTTATGATTGTCAACTTTGTATGTAGATTTATTGGACTAATTGTCATGATTTATTCACTTGGCCTTGCTCAAAGTCTAAATGACGGCGGTTTTCCTTGGACAGTGCTTGGCTGGGGAATTGCACTTGTTTTGAATATTGTCGCACTTATAATTTTAGGAGTAAAAATTCATAAAAAACATTCATAAAAATCAATGTTTGACTACTGAATTATTGTGTTATACTAATGATGTTTGGAGAACTTATGAAAAAGCTTTTTTTATTTATCATACCACTTGTTCTATGCACCTTTCTTGCAAGTGCTAAAATTTTGCCAAGCGTGTATGCTCAATCTCCTGCCACTTCACAAATAACTTATTTTGCTTTTGGTGACTCAATAAGCGAAGGCACAGTGCTAGAAGAAAATAACTCTTCACACAACACCGAAAACCGCTTTACAAATGTTTTGACTAGCAACATGGAAAAACTTGTCAGCAGTGTGGACTATCAAAACTATGCAATAGCAGGTCACAAACTTGAAGATTTTGTAAATGTCTATAACAGTACCGAAAATCTTGATACTGCATCTATTGTCACACTTGATATTGGACCAAACAACATATTGGGACCTGCAACTGATACACTTTTGGCACAAGCAAGCAACATAGGTTCTTTCATGAATATGTCAAATGAAGAAATTGTTAACTATTTAATGCAAGAAGTTGATGCAGCAATGTCAGAAGGAGCACAGTATTTTGCAGATAATTTTGAACAAGACTTTTTGGACTTTTTGTCAAAGCTCGACGACAACGCAAATGTCTATGTTATGAACATATATAACCCATACAAAGAACTATCGCTTCGTTTCAAAATTGATTTTGACCTTGGAAGCTATTTGCAAGTTCATAAAGATATAACACTTCCTTTTGGAGATAAGACAAACGAATATTTAAATGAAAATGAAATTTGTATAAACAGCACAATTGAAAAGGCAATTCAAAGCATAAACAAAAATCCACAAGTGACACAAAATGTAACACTTGTTGATGTCAAAGGTGCTTTTGAAAATTATTATATAGCTAACGGAATTGACGAATATCGTTCACTTATATTGACAAAAGATGAGGCAATAAATAGTCAAGACGTTCCACTTACTGTTGCTTCAATAGCTAATATAACATATTTAATTGACCCACACCCAACAGACAAAGGTCATGCACTTATCGCACAAACATTTTGGGGCGAAATGAGTGGGGCATGCACACCAGAAAATTTTGAAATAACACATAACGATGAAGCACTTTCTCAAAATGCAGAACTAACGTACCTTTATGGCGAAAATTTGAATTTGACTTCAACAACTCCACTAATTTGGAAGTTTGGCTCTATTGTTCAAAGTGGTACAACTTTTAATATACCATTTTCTAGTTTACAGCCAAGCACTCAAAATGTTTTGAAAGTATACACCTTAAATGGTGACACGGCATCTTCTGTTTACTACACATACAACTTAACTTCAATAATTGATGCAAGTGTCGAAGTTGCAAGTATAAACAAAACATTTGTTGATTTTAACGATTATTATTGTTACACAATGTCGGCAAATTTTGAAAATACCAACAACATACCTGATGACCTATTCAGTATTGTTTGGACTGTTGATGGCGAAGTGCAAAGTTTATCGGCAAAACAAATTACATACACACCAAGTCGCACAGGGGCAATAGATGTTAGCGTGTCATTGCTCTATGACGGGCAAGAAGTTGCACAGGGCGCGACAACTTTTGTTGCAGAGAAAAACCAAACTACGATTTCTGCAATTTCACATAAACAACTATCTCAGCCAAAACCAAACCAATATCCAAGCTATGAACTTACTGCAACAGTGGTAAATTCAGATAATTTAGAGTTAGCGGTTGTTTGGTACTCGGGTGGCCAAAAAATTGACGGAGAAGAAACAATTTCGTACACACCAACACAAGATGATGTAAATTTGTATGCAATTTTAGAGTATGAAGGCGAAGAAATTGCTTCGTCAAGATGTGATTACTCATTTGTTGCAAACAAAAGTGCAAACATATTAGTTTCTCAAATAACATACACCGAGGAAAAAACACCTAGCGAGTACTCAACCTACACATTCACGGCGAAGGTAGAAAATCAAGACAACTTTGATGTTATAGTCGCTTGGTATGTAAATAATCAAAAGTTAAGTGAAGACGAGGTGTTATCTTACACACCAGAGCAAGAAAATGTCAATATATATGCCATTTTGATGTATAAGGGCCAAGAAGTTGATGAAAGCAAATGCGAGCTTACGCTTTCTGCAAAAAAGTCAAGTGATGTTACTGTTCAAAATATTGATATAGTTGAAGATAAATTTCCAGGCGATTATTCCACATACACATTGACGGCGACAGTAGAAAATCAAGACGACTTTGATGTTACTATCGTTTGGACAAAAGGTGATGACACTTTGGGGACAGGTGAAACTATTTTCTATAAGCCAACAACATCAGACGAGCAGACTATTGTTGCCTATATTGAGTACAATAACCAGCCACTACCAAACTCACGCTTTGAAAAAACATTTGTTGCAAATCAAAGCGAAACGGCGTATGTTTCAGATGTCTTGGTCACAGAGCATAAAAAACCAGGGCAATATTCAGATTACACATTTTTAGCAAATGTTCAAAATGATGAAGGTTTTGATGTTGATATTGTTTGGCAGGTTGGACAAACATTGCTCAGTTCAAAACAATTGTCAACAACATACACTCCACAAAATGACGAAAGCGCAATCTTAACCGCATATCTAACATACAAAGACAAAAAAATACAAAACAGTGATTTTTCTACCACATTGACTTTCAAGAAGAGTAATGTAGCCAAAGTATCAAAAATCACAAAAGAAGAAATTTTGAATGGACCAAATGAGTTCAATTCGCTATTGTTCACGGCGCAAGTTGACAACAAAGATGGTTTTGATGTCTCTGTTGTGTGGACAATGGACGGTGAAGTTGTCGGGCAGGGCGAAACATTTGAATACAATCCAAACCAAACAGGCACAAAAAACATACAGGCATACTTAGTGTTTGAAGGACAAAAAGTTAAAAATAGTGAAAAAGAATTGTCTTTTGCTACTTTTAAAAATGAAATCTCAATACAAGAAATAGAGGTTGAAGAAATTAAAAGTGGAATAAATCAAAATTATTCATACACATTTACTGCAATAGTTAATAACCCATATAATTTAATAAACTATGAAATAAGGTGGTATGTTGACGGCGAACTTTTGGGAAGTGGAAACACAATTGAATTTACTCCAACTTCACTAAAAGAAAAAAATGTTTCAGCACAATTGTTTTTAAATGGTCAAACATCGCAAGAGTTAGTTGCCAATTATTCGCTCAAACCGCAAAAAGACAATTCGCTCACAATACTAATTATTGTAGGAGTTTTTGTGGTAGTTATTGGCACAGCTGTTGCTGTTGTGTTTATTAGAAAGTATAAAAGAAGTATGTATTAAATTTAAAAAATGCCCCAAGCATGGAGCATTTTTTCTTAAACATAAGTGTTATTTTTGTGTCAGTAAATTATTGTATTGTTTCAAAAATAATGTCGATATTGTTTAAAAGGCTGAATTGTTGGTCAAATTGTTGTAACTCAAATGTGATAGTTAAATAAAGCACCCCATTTTGTGGTATGACAATTTGTTCAATATCAACTGTGCTAAGGTTTGAGCCCGACATAAGATTTAGTGGAGCGTCGGCAAGCTCTTCTGAGCTTTGGGCTTGCTTATAGGAAGTTGTAAATCTTTGGTCAATGTCATAAGCAATGTTTTGAAATTCAACACCAAGAGCGTTGACATCATTTAAGTTAGTTATGGTAAAAGTGAATGAAATCACTGTTTGCTCTGATGTGAAATTTGTTTCTCCAAGTGCCCACCTCCAGTCTCCGCTTGTCTGTATCAACTCTTCATCATCATACGCTCCGGTGTGGCTTCTGTTTAACTCCAAATTGACTTCGTCATTATATCCTTCTGCAAGTTTAGGGCCTTCATATTTTGCGTTTATTCTAACAAACACATTTTCGTCACCGTTATCAAAAGATACGGTGTTTGAAACGCCAGAGTAGTTTGTCACAATAGAATACACTCCAAAAGTTAAAAGTGCTAAACTCAAAACAAGCATAAGTATCACAAGAGATAATCTTATATATCTTGACTTCATAACAAGCTCCTTTAATTGATTTTAGTATAAACCAAACCACAAAAAAAACAAAACATTTTTATCATATTAACAAAAATACAAAAAACAGTTGCAAAGAAAAGTTTTGTGTGTTAAAATACCACAGACTAGTTAATAACGAAAGGAGAAACAAATGCCAAACATCAAATCAGCTATAAAAAGAGTCAATGTAAACAAGAAAAAGAATTTAGAAAACAAGTCAATTAAATCTCAAATAAACACTTCAGTTAAAAAGTTTGAAGATGCAGTAAATGCAAAAGATGTTGAAAGCGCAACAAAGCTTTATGCTGAGGCAGTTTCTGTAATTGATAGTGCAGCAAGCAAAAATGTTATCCACAAAAACACTGCATCAAGAAAAAAATCAAGATTGGCTAAAAAAATTGACGCTATAAGATAATTTTAGTATAGACAAATAAAATTTACGGCATATTTTGTGCCGTATTTTTTGTGTTTCGCAATATATCGGTATAGACAAATCAAAAAGTGTATGTTATCATATATATTATCATACATTAGGGAGAGTACTATGCCAACATCAAAATATCACAGGTTTTACAAATTTAAAAACGGAGCAACACTTATTTACTTTAAGCACAATGTAAACAACACCACAAGAGTTACAGGTGGGTTTATAAGTGGCTCACAAAAAGATATTATTCCAGGCACTGCTCACTATTTGGAGCATATGATGGCCAATATAAAGGGGCAAGAAGATGTCTTAAGGAGAAGTGGCATTGAATTTAATGCTTTCACCGGTGCAAGTTATGTTTGTTTAGATTTTGATATTCCGAACAGAAATCTTGATTTAGGTTTTGATATTTTTAGTCGAATGACATTTAATAAAAATTTTAATGAACAAGACTTTGAAAATGAGCGCAAAGCCATACTTCAAGAAGAAAAATTAAATGGGAACAGAGACATAAGTTTAACTGATTACTTTAATCAGACTTATCGCGAGGAAAAAATCACTGGAACCGAAGAAGATATAAAAAAGATTAAAATTCAAGATCTCTTAGATTATCAAAATCAAAATTTTGTTTCTGAAAATTATGTTATTTGTGTAACAAGCTCTCTTGATTTCGACACAGTTAAACAAAAAGTTGAAGATAGCATAGTATCAAAGCTTCCAAGTGATATAAGCAAGAAAAACACTCCTCATAAAGATGAAAGAAAATTGCCAACTAGTTATTTCATCTACAAACCAATAAATGACTTAAAAACAATAAGCCTCACCTTTGCAATTGTTGATAATATGTCTTTTGAAAGCATAAATGTTCATGACTATATAGATGACTTTATCTTCAATGATTCTTTTTCTGGACTTATGTTAAAAAAATTCAGAACAGAGAAAGGAATTGTATACAGCGCCTACATGAACAACCAGTGTGGCCTAAATAACGATGTTTACAAAGTTTTCACAATTACAACATCAAAAGAGCATGTCAATGAAGTGATAAAGACACTCGCTGAAGTTCTTGAGCTTGCACGAAAAGGAATGTCAGAAAAGGAATATGCTGATTACATCTCAAAACTAAAAACAATAGAATCTGATAGAAGAGTTCAACAAAAATTCTTGGATTCAACTACAATTTTGCAAAGGTACATAGATGGCGAAAAACTATGGTTTAATAATCCTGTTCATAAAGCCGTCAAATTGACTAGGGAACAAATAAACAATTATTTAAATAGAACATTTAAAAATAAGCCTATTTATTTCCAACTTGTTGGTGATTTTGATTTAAATAAGGTGTATACTCCAACAGAAATACAAGAAATGACAAAATCTAAGTGTTTTGACTTTATTCAAGAAAAAGATTCAACTGACACTTATTATTACTCCACAAAAACCGGAGAAGAGCTTGACTCAAAAGAGATGGAGAAAAGCCAAGAACACAGAGGCTCTCTTCATATAGTAGAAGATGAAGGAGAGGTAAGTATATTTGACTCTCTCGCACTCGCAATGCTCCCACTTAGCATAGAGAGCAAACTTGCAATTATTGAAAAACTAGCAAAATTATCAGGAATAGATGACCTTGAGCTTATATTAAAAGAACGCAGCAAAAAAAGACATCTCGTTGAGATGTTTGCTAAAAAGTTAAATATTAGTTTAGATTTGGAAAATGGAACTATTCAAGTATTAGACAACAACAACTATACTCCTAACGAAATAATACAAAGACTTAGGAATGAGTCATTAAAAAAACGTCTTAAACTAATTGAAGAATATGCTAAGAAACAAGGAGTCAATTTAAGCTTCAATATTTCGGGAGATGATAGTAGTCAAGAGGAGCAAGAACAATCAAACGACCAAGAAGAGTCAAACAATCAAGAAGAGATACAAAAATAAACCACAAAATGTGGTTTATTTTTTGTTTTGAATATTCAATCTTTTAATTAGCACAACGTGTTTAAAATCACGCTTGATTTGTTCGTTTGTAGGGAAGAATGGGAAAGACGCTTTTTCGTTTCTTGTCTTTATCACAAATTTTTTGACATGTTCTTTAAGGTCTTGCTCGCACTGTGCAATTTCTTCATGCACAATATCTTTCATAACAATTCCGGGAACAAAACCGTGAATTTTGCCGTTTTCACGAGTAAAAACAAGAGGAATACTGATTTTTGAATCATCTTGCTTGTTTTCTGGTGCTTTTTCTTCTTTTTGTTCAAATGCAAAATAGTTATGTTTAACAAATGCCATAATAACCCTCAATTGCAAAAAGTATATCACACAAAAAATTTAAAATCAATTATTATCTTCCAAAATCGCCTCATCTTCACCACTTTTTCGCTTTTTTCGTTGAAATAAAATCACTTTTCCTTTATTTTTCAACATATTAAATAAAATAATAAGGCAGGCAACCCCTATCGCAATATACACAAGCCTTGAAAAAATTGATGCCTGAGTACCGAAAAATCCTGCAACAAAATCATATTGCAAAAGTCCAATGCTCAGCCAGTTTAGTCCACCCAAAATCAAAGCAATAAATGATATAATAACCATATAAATATTTTGTGAATATTTTTTAGTTGTATTCATATTATTTATAATAATAATATTAAAAAAATGTTGACAAATTTGTGCTATGTTGATACAATACCACATGCTTATTTAAAGGCAAGTGGCATAGCCACTGCGTTTTTTTAATTATTTAGGAGGCTAATTATGGAGCAAGTATATTTAACAAAAGAAGGGAAAAAACAGCTTGAAGAAAAGCTTGATTATTATAAAACAGTGAAAAGACCAGAAGTGATAAAAAGAATTGGTCTTGCTCGTGAGTTTGGAGATTTAAGCGAAAATGCAGAGTATGATGCAGCAAAAGAAGAGCAAGCTCGCATTGAAAGTGAAATAAGTGATATGGAGCAAAAGCTTCATGACTGCATTGTCATAACAAAAGTTGACACTTCAAAAGTTTCTGTCGGTTGCAGTGTTGAGCTTTTGAACAACACACTTGGTCAAACAGTGACATACAAAATTGTTGGCTCAACAGAGAGCAATCCACTTCAAGGGCTTATTTCAAATGAGTCACCAGTTGGCAAGGCAGTGCTTGGCAAAAAAGTTGGTGAAGATGTTGTTGTCACAACTCCAAACGGAGACATTCACTTCACAATCAAAAAAATATTTGCATAAAACATATTAAAAAAAATGTTGAATATTGCGTAAATTTTACGCAATATTTTTTTGTTTTATATATCGACAAAAATACATTATAAAACCAAAATTATTTCTTACCTTTTTTCAAACTTTGCATTTATGCTTGAATGCGAGGTGAGAAATGAGCAAACAAAAATTATTTTATTCATTTTGTAAATACACATTATTTTTTGGACTTTTTTATTTACTTTCGCGGGCACAACTAAACAATGTTATAAGTCCGTTTTCTTTTGGAATGTTTTTCGCGCTTGTGTGGTGCAATCAAAACATTTTAATTCTTTCACCGCTTTACATAGGGGCGTCATATCTTTCGACTTTTTCGCTGTTTGACCTTTACTCAGCACTTGCTACTTGTTTTGTGATGATAATAATTTATGGAATACACTTAAAACTTGGCAAGCGAATACTGCCACAACTGATGATTTTGTATGTGCTTTTGTGTCAGGCAGTCAGCGTGTTTTTGGATATATACAGCGGAGTCTCCCCCGTTGTTGTGTTTGTCGAACTTGTGTTTGGGCTACTTTATACCTTTGTGCTTATGAAACTATTTGAAAGTGTTCTTTCAATTGGTTTTGTCAAAAAGTTTACACTAACAAAGGCTATTTGCTTTGGTGTGTTTTTGCTTTCAATATCGTGTGCTCTTAGAAGTGTTGAAATATATGGCTTTGACTTTGCTAAACTTTTCATTTTAATATCTGCAATTTTTTCTAGTCTAATATTGCCAATAACAGAAGGGGGCTTCATTGTAACACTTTTAAGTCTTGGCACACTACTTTATGACAATAATCCCTATCTTGTCGCTCCAATGCTTTTAACATACATAGTGTTGTCTTGTTTTCGAGGCAAGCACAGAATTTTCTCAGTACTTGGTATGCTTGTGGTTGAGTGTATGAATGTGTATTATTTCAATTTTTATTACTCAACATCACTTGTCGTGTTTTTGCCGTGCTTAATCACCGCAGTTTTCACTATGGTCATACCGAAAAAGTATTACCAAAAACTCAGCGAGCAATATAACGCAAGCTTTGCATCAAGAAGTTTGGAAAGCGTTATCAATCGCACGCAAAACGCCATTCATTCACGACTTTTAAAACTATCGCAAGTTTTTTATGAAATGGACAAGGTTTTTCGAAGTATGGTGAAGGGCAGGGCGGGCGAAGACGAACTCAAAGCGCTTATGCTAACCGAACTTAAAGGCAAACTGTGTGTAGATTGTCCAGAAAAAAACAGATGTCACAAACTTTACGGTGATGAAACGGAAAAAACTCTTTGTATGCTCATTGACAAAGCGTTTACAAATGGCAGGGTGACACTCATCGACATACCAACGACTCTAACGGGAAGATGTTTCAAAGTCAATCAACTCGTGTATGTGATAAACGACCTTATCTCACAATACAAAAGCTATGCAACTCTTGTTGGCAACATCGACGCCTCAAAAGTGCTGATAAGCGAACAGCTCTATGGCGTCAGTGATGTTTTGCATCGTCTCGCAGATGAAACCAAAAAGACAGTTGATTTTGATGACGGAATGGAGAAGAAAATAAGCGACGAGCTTTTATATAATGACATTGTTTGCAGTGATGTGATTGTTTATCACAAAAACGAAAATGTGGTTTCTTGCACCTTGGAAGTCAAAAAAGAAGACACCTTAAAAAGCAAAATACCAAGCATAGTTTCAAAAATAACCAAAAGCAAGATGATTGTTGAGAGTGACCAGACAAGTCCGCACGCAGGCTGGCAAATTTTAACACTCAAAAATGCACCAAAATATGACATCATATTCGGTACAAGTGCTTGCACAAAGTCGTCATCAACAAAAAGTGGTGACACCTATTCACTAATAAGAATAGAAGACGGCAAAATTTTGATGGCACTTTGTGACGGTATGGGCAGTGGAGAAAAAGCGCAAAGGACAAGCACCACAGCCATTTCGCTTGTTGAAAACTTTTACAAGGCAGGATTTCAAAGCGACATAATTCTCTCGTGCGTAAATAAGTTTTTATCACTTGGTGGTGAAGACACATTTTCTTGCCTTGATATGAGCATAATTGACTTAAATAACGGAAGTGTAGACTTCGTCAAACTGGGTGCAACACTTGGTTTTATCAAGCACGGCGATACAACGACAACTGTCGAGTGTGAAAGTTTGCCTCTTGGCATAATCTCCACACTTTCACCAACAATAAAGTCCACCATAGTTAGTGCAGGAGATATGATTGTGCTAGCAACCGATGGCGTCGCAGATAGCTTTGCGTCAGATGAAGAATATACCGATTTTGTCAACAACACAAAAACACTCAACCCACAAGAGCTAGCCGATGCCATTATGGACAAGGCACTTGAAAACAATCACGGA
This sequence comes from uncultured Clostridia bacterium, assembly GCA_944384385.1. Lineage (GTDB taxonomy): Bacteria > Bacillota > Clostridia > Christensenellales > UBA1242 > UBA5893. The sequence goes on from CALWTG010000001.1 coordinate 10,512, forward strand.
GTGGCGGTGGATGATATGACGATTCTCGTCGCCAAACTATTTTAAAACAAATTTGGGAAAAACACTTTGCACAATGCCCCTTGCGTACAATCGAGTGCAAAGCACACTCATGTACGCTCGTGACATTCTGCTTTGTGTTTTTCTCCAACTTTGTTTTAAAATGAGCTTAAATTCGCCGAGCCTAGCATCCACCTCGCAATTTTGCGTTTTATTGGTGTTTCTGCTTTGTGTTTTGATTGTTATCATATGAGTAAACAATTTTTAGTTTGAAAAGTGCGCAAAATATGTTATAATTTTAATATGCAAAATATATATGATAATGAGCATTTTTTCGCTGAGTATGAAAATATGCGTGGTAAAGAAATCAATGCAAACAATTTGATTGAAAAGCCGATATTTTTTTCAATGCTTCCATCACTTTCTGGGAAAAGAGTTTTGGATATTGGTTGTGGGAGTGGTGACTTTTGTAGATTTGCAATGTCTAGCGGTGCAAGTTTTGTTATGGGCGTGGACTGCTCAAAAAATATGCTGAGCGTAGCCAAAAGTTATGACGATGGCATAACATATCTTAATTTGTCTATGGAAAATTTGAGCAAGCTAGATGACAAATTTGATGTTATAACAAGTTCACTTGCATTTCACTATGTTGAAGATTTTGATAAACTTATAGGGGATATTGCAAACTTACTCAAAGATGGTGGCGAACTTATATTCTCGCAAGAACACCCAGTTGCAACTGCGTTCAAATCACCAAAGGGCGGTGAGATTGACAAAAAAATTGATATCAAAGGCAAAAGATATTACCTTTTGAGCGACTACAATAACATAGGCAAGCGCATAGTTAAGTGGAATGATAGTGGCGTTATTAAATATCACAGAAATTTCAGTTGTATTATCAACACACTAATTCGCCATGGTTTTGTAATCACGAGCGTTATGGAAAGCTATGCGGATGAAGAAGCAATAAAAAAAGAACCAAAGTACGCATACCAGAATGACAGACCTTACTTTTTGTTCATAAGCGCAAAGAAGCTATAATTAAAAATGCACTTTCATGTGCATTTTTTCATGCTTGCCAATAACTACTAAATATGTTATACTTTCATAGTTTGTTAAAAAAATTTTTTTATTTAAGGAGAAAAAATGCTACAAGTAAGCAATGTTACGTTGCAATTTGGTGGCAGGGTGCTTTTTAAAGATGTCAATTTAAAATTCACAAAAGGCAACTGCTATGGAATTATTGGTGCAAATGGTGCGGGCAAGTCAACTTTTTTGAAAATACTCACAGGGGAACTTGAACCAAACAAGGGCGAGGTCATACGCGACGAAAAAGAGCGTATGAGTGTTCTTATGCAAAACCAAAACGCCTACGATGACCACACAGTGCTTGAAACTGTGCTACTTGGTCACAAAAGACTTATGGAGATTGCAAAGCAAAAAGAAGAACTTTACTCAAAGCCAGACTTTTCTGAGGCTGACGGTATGCTCGCCGGAGAACTTGAAACTGAGTACGCCGAACTTGGTGGCTGGGAAGCAGACAGTGAGGCAAAAACATTACTTAAGAGCATAGGCATAAGTGAAGATTGTTTTGATAAAAAGATGAGCGAAATGGATTCAAAACAAAAAGTCAAAGTGCTTCTTGCACAGGCATTGTTTTTGAACCCCGACATACTGATTTTGGACGAGCCAACAAATAACCTTGACTTTAAGACAACAAGGTGGCTTGAAGATTATCTTTTGAATTTTGAAAACACTGTCATCATAGTGTCACACAACCGTCACTTTTTAAACAAAGTTTGCACGCATATATGCGACGTAGACTATGGTCAAATAAATATGATGCTTGGAAACTACGACTTTTGGTATGAAACAAATCAACTTCTTCAAAAGCAGGCAAAAGACCAAAACAAAAAGGCTGAACAGCGAGCAAAAGAACTCAAAGACTTTATTGCAAGATTTAGTGCAAACGCTTCAAAGGCAAAGCAAGCAACAAGCAGAAAAAAAGAGCTAGAAAAACTCACTATTGACGACTTCAAAATTTCATCAAGACGCTATCCATATATTGATTTTCGCTATGAACAAGAGATAGGAAAAGAGATTTTGATTGTCAAAAACCTAACAAAAAAAGGATTTTTTGAAAACCTAAGTTTTTCAGTCCGACGTGAAGACAAAATTGTGTTCTTGGCAAATAACAGTCTTGCAATAACAAAACTATTTGAAATACTTATGGGCAAAGAGCAGGCAGATAGTGGAACAGTCAACTGGGGTAAAACAATCAAGGTAACATATTTACCTCAGGACAATCGAGAGTACTTTGAAGGCAAGAGCGAGAATTTGATAGATTGGCTAAGACAATACTCAAAAGAACAAAACGAAACATATATTCGTAGTTGGCTAGGAAGAATGCTGTTCTCAGGCGAAGAAGCATTAAAGCCTGTCAGCGTGCTTTCTGGTGGTGAAAAAGTTAGATGTATGTTCGCAAAGATGATGCTTGAAGGTGGAAACTTTATCATTATGGACGAGCCAACAAACCACTTAGACCTTGAATCAATAACTGCATTAAACAAGGGTATGATAAACTTCAAGGGTTGTATGCTATTCACAACGCACGACCAAGAAATTGTTGAAACTGTTGCAAATAGGGTGATAGACATAGTTGACGAGCACACAATTCGGGATAAGATGGGGACTTATGAAGAATATATGAATTCAATGTCATAACATATTAAAAAGTAATTTACCAAAAAACTACCTTTTTTAGTAAGGTAGCTTTTTTATTCAATCAAATCTTCAAATGTTATATTCAAAACTTTTAATATCTTAACAATATTAGAAAGGGTTGGCTCAATTTTGCCACACTCCCATTCGCTCACCCTTTGTTGAGTGGTGCCAAGTTTTTTTGCAAACTCGCCTTGGCTAAGGTTGTTTAACATTCTTAACTGTTTAAGATTTTTTGAAAAATTATTCATAACTAAATTTTTACACTAAATTTAATGTATATACTTGACCTACACTAAGAATAGTGTTGCAAATTTTATGTGATACACTAAAAATAGTGCATCAAAGTTCTCGACTTGAAATTTGGAATTCTAAAATATCAGTAATAAAATATTTTGGCAATTTTAAATAAAAAAATCTGACACGACTTGTGCCAGATTTTTTTAATAACTGTCAAAAACATTTAATAGTTGTTATTTGTTTGCGTTTTCACGCTTTTGGAATTTGCCGTCTTTTTTCTTGACGCTGATGTTGAGTTCTTGGGTTTCTGCAAGTTTTTCTGCAACTTCCATTGCTTCTTTTTTGGTCTTGCATCTCTTTGATGCTCGAACTGCACCCGTCTTTTTAACAACCCAATCTTTATGCTCTTTGTCATATGTTACCATATATTTTTGAGCTGGCTTTTTGTCTTCCATTTCTTCCTCACTTGTTGTTTGTTCAGGTTCTTTGACCTCTTCTTGCTTTTCAGCAGTTGGCTCTTCTACCTTTGCTTCTTCAGCTGGTTCTTCAGCTTTTGCTTCTTCGGCTACTTCCTCGGTCTTTGTTTCTTCAACAGGCTCCTCAGATTTTTCTGTTTCCTCGGCTGGTTTTTCTGCCGTTTCAGCTTCGGTCGCAGCTTCTTCTTTTTCAACTTTTTTTGATTTTCTTGCCTTCTTTGGCTTTTCTTGTTTTGGCTGTTCTTCTGTCTCTGTTTGTTCTTCTTTTGTTTCCTGGGCAGGTTTTTCATCAGCTTTCGCATCTACTGATGCGTCGGTTGTTTCGTCTTGCTTGTCCTCTGGTTTATCTCTAAACACAAAAAGCACGACAATAGCAACGATGATGAGAATAACACAGACAAAAAGTGGCCAATATTCTTTTAAAAACTCCATATTTTCTCCTTTTTTAAATACTAATAATATTGTACACTACGAATCGACATTTTTCAATAAAATTTTCAACTTTTTTTTATTTTTTTACAGTTGCTTGAAAAGTATACTAATTTATGTTATATTATACAAAAACTAAAATGGAGAACTAACATGAAAGAATCAAAAAAAGTAGCATTTTTATATGACTTTGACTTAACGCTTTCGCCACGCAATATGCAGGAATTTTCTTTTCAGGACTTGATTGAAACAACAAAAGAACAGTGGTGGGCAGATGTCAATGAGTTTGGTAAAAGGCACAATATGGACGGTTCACTTGCAATGATGTATAAACTCATAACCGTCACTCGTGAAAAAAATATAACATTAAAAAGGCAAGATATTGTGGACCTAGGCAAAGATATTGAGTTTTTTGAAGGGGTTGAAACATTTTTTGACAGAATGACAAATTACGCAAAATCTTTGGGGCTTGAACTTAAACATTATATTGTTTCAAGCGGTCTAAAAGAAATAATCGAAGGCACAAAGATTGCACACAACTTTGAGCGTATTTTTGCATCAGAGTTTGCTTATGATGAAAATGACATGCCATTTTGGCCATCACAGGCAGTGAACTACACCACAAAAACTCAGTATATTTACCGTGTTAGAAAAAATTCAGTTGATGACCTTTGGAATGCAAAGGGCGTAAATGAATATGTTGAGAGCAAAGACGACCTTGTCCCATATTCAAACTTTGTGTATTTTGGTGATGGTGAAACAGATATACCTTGCATGAGAACTGTAAGCAAAAAGGGTGGCAAGTCAATTTGCGTATATGCACCAAACAAGGCAAAATATGCAGAGTGTCGAAAATTGTATTTGGAGCATCGCTCCGACTATCTTGCAGAAGCAGATTATCGTGAGGGCAGTGAACTTGACAAAATTTGTAAAGAAATACTAGATAAAATCGCATCATATATTATTTAGCGTTATTGTGATAAATAACGCTATTTTGCTTATAATTTTATTATGGTAAAAAAGTTGCATTTTTTTTTGCAATTATGATAATATTATGTGTAACGCTACTAGGAGGGAAACTTGAATAGTAAGAAAAAAAGTAATTTTAATTTTATATATATATTTATAATACTTGTTATTTGTGTTTTGGCATTTTTTATGTTTACAAACATAGGTCCAAACATAGAGCAAACTCAGCCATCAAGTGTTATTGAAATGATAGAAGATGGCAAAGTGTCAGAGCTTTATTTCTATAACGGTAAAGGTCGTGTACTTTTGACAGTTGAAAACAGTCAGTTCAAAAAAGATGAGGAGCGTGCAAACTTCCCAGATATTGCCGACTATTCTTTTGAATACACATCGACATCACTTGAACTTATTTTGACTGCTGTTGACACATACAACTCTCAGGCCGACTTGCCAGCAGAACAAAAAATTGCGTGGGAAAATCCACCTGTTAGATCTAGTTGGATTGAAACACTTATGCCAATACTTTATATTTTGCTTGCTTGTGTTGCAGTGTTTATGATTTTCAGAATGTTCACAAAGAGCAATAACAGTGCTATGCAGTTTGGCAGAAATAAAGCACGCATAACAAGCGATGTCAAAGTTAGATTTTCAGACATCGCAGGCGCTGACGAAGAAAAAGAAGAGCTTCAAGAAATTGTTGAATTTTTGAAGCATCCACAAAAATTCACAGAGCTTGGAGCAAGAATACCAAAAGGCGTACTACTCGTTGGTAATCCAGGAACTGGTAAGACACTCCTTGCCCGTGCGGTTGCAGGCGAAAGCAATGTTCCATTCTTGTCAATAAGTGGTAGTGACTTCGTAGAAATGTTTGTCGGCGTTGGCGCAAGTAGAGTGAGAGATTTATTTGACCAAGCAAAAAAGGTTCAACCTTGTATTGTGTTCATTGACGAGATTGATGCCGTTGGTCGTCAGCGTGGAGCTGGACTTGGCGGTGGCAACGACGAGCGTGAGCAAACACTCAATCAACTTTTGGTTGAAATGGACGGGTTTGAGGCAAATGAAGGAATAATCGTTTTGGCAGCTACAAACCGTGCAGATGTTTTGGATCCTGCACTACTTCGTCCGGGCAGATTTGATAGACAAATTTATGTCCATGTTCCAGATGTCAAGGGCAGAGAGGGAATAATTAGAATACATGCAAGAAACAAACCAATCTCTGACGATGTTGACTTTGTGACACTTGCAAGAATAACAAGTGGTTTCACAGGTGCAGACATAGAGAATATGTTAAACGAAGCGGCAATAATTGCAGCAAGAAATCATAGACCAAAAATAATTATGCAGGACATAACCGAGGGCATAAATAAAGTCATCATGGGACCACAAAAGAAAAGTATGCTCATGACTGACAAAGACAAACTCATCACCGCATACCACGAAAGTGGGCACGCAATTGTTGGAAAACTTATGGAGCACTGTGAAGATGTGCAAGAAGTTTCAATAATACCACGCGGAATGGCTGCAGGCTACACAATGTCAAGACCAGATACTGATGACAATCATATGGGCAAACTAAAACTCAATGACGAAATTGCAATGATGATGGGTGGAAGACTTAGTGAAGAGTTGTTTATGGACGACATTTCAACAGGCGCTTCAAACGACATCAAGCGTGCAACCGAAGTTGCGAGAAAGATGGTTACACTTTGGGGTATGAGCGACAAGTTTGGTTTTATGAGTTTTGGCAGTGAAGAAGAAATTTTTGTGGGAAGAGATTACCAAAGCAAAAATGATTACAGTGAAACAGTTGCAGCTCAAATTGATGAAGAGGTGAAGAAAATTCTCGACTATAACTACTCACGAGCAAAGAAACTATTGCAAGAAAATAAAAAGTATGTCAAAGAGATGGCAGAGCTACTTCTTGCAAAAGACACAATATATAAAGAAGAAGTTGATATGATTCTTGCCGGTAAATCAAAAGAAGAGATAATGGCATACATGGACGAGCAAGAAAAAATCAGGCGTGAGCAAGAACAAAAAGCTAGAATTGAAGGCGAGATTGACAAAAAGATGAAAGAAATTGACCAAAAGGTCAAAACTGCTGAGATGTATCTCAAAGAGGGAATAATTACTCAAAAAGATTATGAGCTTATTCTCAAAGAGAGAGAAAACGCACTCAAAAAACTTGACGAGTCAAAACAATCGACTTCGTCTGATGACAAGACGGAAAAGCAGGCTGAAGAAAAAGAGCAAAATGCAAAACAAAAAGAGACAGGGGAAACTAAAAAAGTAGATAGTGAAAGCGCAGAAGAAAAAAAGGAGAAAGACGATGACAAAAAAGAATAGATGGTGGCTTATGGCCGTATATATCATTTTAGCAGTGCTTGTGGTATTGGTTGTTGCGTCTTGCTTCATACCAGTCAGCAAAAAGCCTGACATTGATGACCCACTAACATACGAACTTCGTGTTGATGGAGTTGCTGAGACATTTTTAGCAGATAAGGAAAATAGTTCAGAGCGCTACAACGAAGTAAACAAAGAGTTCAACGATAGTTTCAGCGAAAGCTTTTTGGTATCACTTTTCTCTGGACGAATTGGATACACAAATAGCATAAGGTCAACATCAAGACCTTCAACATCGGGCTATACACTTTATCTTTATTATAACAGTGACAACGCACCAACTTTTACTTACAACAATACAACATATTACTATGACGAAATTCGTTTAACAATTTCAGAAGATAAAGGTATGACATCTCAGGAATTTTATTATGTTTGCAGTCCAGAGTTAAATAACTTCACAACAAACACAAATAGCACAAGATACTTCTTGCAAACATTTATTGCAAACTTTGACGGACTTTATGACTATTTAACCGAAGCACAGGCATAAAATATACACTGACATACAAAACGAACTTATAAAAAAAACACGCAAATTTGCGTGTTTTTTATTTTGTGCGTTCTTTTTTCTTTTTTCGTCCCTTAATTCCGAATATAATTGCAAGTATTGTTGCGCAGGTTATAAGCGTTGATATTGCCACAATCACTGACCAATTTATGCCCGGAACGCGTAGATTTGATGTTTCAACATAGAATCTAACGATGTTATTATTTGAATCATAAAAGGCAATGTATGTGAAGTCTTTGTTTTTGTCATAGCCGTCAAGCACTTGAACGGGTGTGCCTTTTTTGAGAACTATATTTTCTTCAATGTATTTTTTTGTGTTCACATCATATGAATAAGTCTTTGTGTCATCATTTTTTATTGTTGCATTGTCGTCAAGCGTCTTTAAAGGTGAGGTTATTGTGCTATCAAGTGTTTGCGCTCTAAGGACATAGCCAACATCATTTTCACTTGCATTTGGTGCTATGCCATAGATGTAAACTCTATAAAACATATCACTATTTTGCTCCGAAGTGTTGTCAAGTGTGAGTTTTGTGCCAGTGTCAACTTTCTCTACAAGTATTTCACTTTTTATGTCTGCTTCGCTATAAATTGCCGTTGGAACAAGTACTGTCACGCTTGCAATTTCATCGGCAAAAGTGGTGGCAAGTGGTGAAGAAATACCCAAACAAAGTGCAAAGCACAAAAATACTGTTAATATAAATTTTTTCATATCAAATATTTTAACCTATTATGTAACTTTTTGCAAGGTTATTTGACGAAAGTATTATGAAATGTTAAAATCTATTTTGTTAGGAGTTATTATGATAATCATTCAAAATGTCAAAGAAGAGCAAGAAAAAAACAAACAAAATTTGCAAATAATAAAGGAGTGTCTTTGACATTCCAAAATTACAAAGTCAACAAAGCGAACTGGAAAAAGAGCAGCAAGACCCAAGTATTTTTTCTGACCAAGCAAAGAGTAAAAGGGTTGGACAGCAACTCAAAAACATTTCGACAAAACTTGAAAATGTTGTCCATCTAGAAAAACAGCTCGGCGAAATTGACACAATAATTGAACTTTTGGAACTTGAAGATGATGAGAGTTTGGAAAAAGATTTGCAGGCTAGACTTGAAAATGTTAAAACCGAACTTGAAGATTTTAAAATTGAAACGCTACTTAGTGGCAAGTATGACGAACTCAATGCTATTGTCACTTTGCACTCAGGAGCGGGCGGAACAGAGGCGCAGGACTGGACGCAAATGCTTTTTCGTATGTACTCAATGTACGCAGAAAAGCGTGGATATGATGTCAGCGTGCTTGACGAACTCCCAGGCGATGAGGCGGGAATTAAGAGCATAACATTTTTGGTGAGTGGCGAAAATGCCTATGGATATTTAAAGTGCGAAAAAGGTGTGCATAGGCTTGTAAGAATTTCACCTTTTGATGCGGGAGCAAGGCGTCACACAAGTTTTGCAAGTGTCGAAGTTATGCCAGAGATTGAAAGTTCGCCAGAAATTGAAATTAAGCCCGAAGATTTGAAAGTTGACACATATAGGTCAAGTGGCGCAGGTGGTCAGCACATAAACAAGACAGAAAGCGCAATAAGAATAACACACATTCCAACAGGTATTGTTGTTAGTTGCCAAACAGAGCGAAGCCAAATTCAAAACCGTGAAACGGCGATGAAAATGCTATATAGTAAACTTGCTGAGAAAAAAGAAGAAGAGGAAATGGCTAAACTTTCGCAAATTAAAGGCGAGATTAAAAAAATTGAGTGGGGAAGCCAAATACGAAGTTATGTATTTTGTCCTTACACACTTGTCAAAGATCACAGGACAGGTTATGAAACATCCAACATTGAAGATGTCATGAACGGAAACATTCAACCTTTTATCAACGACTATTTAATTAAAAGTAATTAAGGTGTTTAATATGCAAATTTCAGAAGATATATTTAATAAGTTAAAAGATAAAAAAAGCGTAAAAATACTTGCCATTGAGTCAAGTTGTGACGAAACAAGTGTCGCAGTGGTTGAAAATGGAAGAAATGTGCTTTCAAATGTAATTGCATCGCAAATAGACATTCACACACGATTTGGTGGAGTTGTGCCAGAGATTGCATCGAGAAATCACATAACGGCGATATCCAATGTCACAAGGCAGGCACTAAAAGACGCAAACTGCACACTTGACGACATTGATGCAATAGCCGTCACCTATGGCGCAGGACTACTTGGTGCACTACTAGTTGGAATAAGTTTTGCAAAAGGTCTTGCGTATATGTCGCATAAACCACTAATTGCAGTCAGCCACATCAAAGGTCACATTGCAGCAAACTATGTTTCACATATTGACTTAAAGCCACCTTTTGTTTGTCTACTCGTCAGTGGTGGACACACTGCAATTTTGGACGTGACAGATTACACACATACAAAACTTTTAGGCACGACAATAGACGATGCAGTTGGCGAAGCTTTTGATAAAGTCGCAAGAGTTATTGGACTTGGCTATCCAGGTGGTCCAAAGATAGATAAAATGGCAAAACTTGGCAAAAATAACATTGAGTTTAGACACAAATACACTCTTGAAAACTCTCTCAATTTCAGTTTTAGTGGTATAAAGACGGCGGTTATAAACTATGTCCACAAACTTGAACAAAAAGGCGAGAAGTTGCCCGTAGAAGATATTGCAACAAGTTTTCAAGAAGTGGTTACAGATGAGCTTGCAGGAAAAGCAATAAAGGCAACAAAGAGTTTAAAGAGAAAGACGCTAGTAATAGCTGGTGGCGTTGGAGCAAATTCAAGACTTCAAGAAAAGCTAAGCAAAATGTGTGAAAGTGAAGGAATAAAACTATATTTCCCAAGTCTAAAACTTTGCACAGACAACGGAGCGATGATTGGCTCATATGCCTACTATCAACTTTTAGATGACAAACAAATAGCAGACCTTGACCTTACGGCAAAGTCAGTTGTACCACTAAATTAGGAGGGTGAAATGAACATATTTAAAAAAATATATTGCAGGACATATCAACTTGTGATGAGAATAGCGATGCCTTTTTTGCCATATCGTCAACCAAAAATTTTGACAAATTACGCTTCGCTTGCTCAAACTTTGAAAAGTTTGAATTTAGACAGCGTTTTATGCGTTGCCGATAAGACAATAGTTTCACTCGGACTTACGGCAGAACTTGAAGATGAACTAAAAAAAGAAAAAATAAAGTACACAATTTACGACAAAACTGTGCCAAACCCAACAACAGACAATGTTCTCGAAGCGCTTGAAGTTTACACAAAAAATTCATGTAACGCCATTGTCGCTATTGGTGGAGGCTCAGTGATGGACTGCGCAAAAGCAGTTGGAGCAAAAGTTGCAAGACCAAACAAAGAATTAAACAAAATGGCAGGCGTTTTGAAGGTTAGGAAAAAGACGCCAACAATTTTCGCAATTCCAACCACTGCGGGCACAGGAAGTGAAACCACTATTGCAAGTGTTATAACCGACAGCCAGACAAGACACAAGTATGCAATAAATGATTTTGTTTTGATTCCTTCATATGCAATTTTGGACGCAAACTTAACGCTTGGTCTTCCTCCAAAAGTTACGGCTACGACAGGTATGGATGCACTCACTCATGCAGTTGAGGCATATATTGGCAAAAGCACAACAAAAAAGACACGAGGCTATGCACTTAGTGCAATGAAACTAATATTTGACAATTTGCTAGTTGTATACAGTGACGGCAAAAATCTTGAAGCAAGAAAAAATATGCTCAAAGCGTCATATCTTGCTGGACTTGCTTTCACTCAGTCATATGTTGGATATGTTCATGCAGTTGCACATTCGCTTGGCGGGAAATATAATGTTGCTCATGGTGAAGCAAATGCAATTTTACTCCCAGTTGTTTTGAAAAGATACGGTAGCAAAATATACAAAAAACTTCAAAAAATATGCTTAAATCTCAATTTTTGCGACACGACACTATCAAGACAGGAGTGCGCTGAGCTTTTCATTAAAAAGATTGAAGATTTGAACAAGAGCATGAATATAGATACTGCTATTCCACAAATTGTGCTTGAAGATGTGCCTTCTCTTGCAAAAACTGCCGACAAAGAAGCTAACCCACTTTATCCCGTTCCTGTGCTTTTTGATGCAAGACAACTACAAATCATATATTATGAAGTAATGAAATAAAACAAAATTACAAATGAGGAGAAATTATGAAAAAAGCATTTTTTATTGTTAATATGTTGCTTTTAGCTGTTCTTTTGGCTCTTGATGTCGTGTATATCGTTGAGAAGACATTGCTAATAAAAGCAATAACAAGTTCGGTTTTTGTCATTATTGGCATAATAAATACAGTTTTTGCCATAAAGAGCAAAGCAAATCTTAAATTTCCTATTGTTATGCTGATTGGACTTGTGCTTGCAATGCTTGGGGACATATTGCTTGGAATTGACTTTATAGTCGGCGCTGGACTTTTTGCTGGTGGGCATGTGCTTTTCTTTATTTCATATTGCATGCTCTCAAAATTTACACTAAAAGACCTTATCTATGGCGTAGTAATATTTGTGCCATCAGTACTTTTCATGGTGCTTGCACCGATGTTTGAATACGGCGGGGCACTTATGGAAGTTGTATGCGTAGTGTATGCACTTATCATATCTTTTATGGTTGGCAAATCAATTTCGCTTTTGGTTTCACAAAAAGATATGCTATCACTTTTGATACTGATTGGTAGTGTGATGTTCTTCTTAAGTGACTTTATGCTCCTATTGGTCAGATTTGGTGGCGTTGCTGTCGCTGATATATTGTGCTTAGTGCTTTATTATCCAGCAGAATTTTTGCTTGCATTTTCAATATTTGTCCACTCATTAAAAAGTGCGAGTGATGTCGATGTAAAAGATGGTGAAAAAGTAGGTGAGCAATGAAAATAGTTTTGGCTTCAAACAATAAAAACAAAATAAAAGAATTCAAGCAAATACTTGACGATTTTGAATTTTTGACGCTAAATGACATAGGTTTTCTTGATGATATAGAAGAAACAGGCACAACATTTTTTGAAAATGCAAAAATAAAAGCGCAAACTGTTCAAAATTATTTACATGGCAAAAAGTTATCTTTGCCAGTGCTTAGTGACGACAGTGGGCTTTGTGTCAATTCATTAAATGGCGAACCAGGGGTTTATAGTGCGAGATATAGCGGTGAACATGGTAACAATGAAAACAATAGGCAAAAATTATTAAAAAGTCTTCAAGGCAAAGAAGACAGGAGTGCGTATTTTGAATGTGTTTTGGTGCTTATGTATCCAAACGGCGAAATAATATCAGCACAGGGCAAAACTAGCGGGCATATCACAACAGAGTACCATGGTTCAACAGAATTTTGTTATGATTGCATTTTTTACTCAGATGACTTAAAAAAGACTTTTGGTGAAGCGAGCATTGAAGAGAAAAACAGTGTTTCGCATAGGTCAAGGGCAATTAAAAATCTTCTTAGTGCCATAAATGAAGAAAAAAGCAAGGGTAAGGTTAAAACATTTTGAAACTAGCAGAATAAACAAGAAAAAAGGAGTTTTACTTTTAAAGTAAAACTCTTTTTTATAATTAGTTTCAAAAATTATAGACAGATTAAATACTTTTGAAACAGATAAAAATTTGATAAGTAGTGTATAAAGTGTTTGAATTTTAAGATTACTGAGTTTTAGTTTTTTTTCTTAAATTTATTTATAAACAAGAAAACTCCAAGCAATACAATTGTTGAAATGCTTATCACCAAAATCAGTGCAAGTGTTGAAACATCATGGCCGAAAAACGACATTTTCACATCAAACCCGCTGGCAACACCATTTATCATTCCTTGTGGCAAAGTTTCTCTCATCCTATTTAAAACACTGTTTAAAAACCCTTGTCTGAACAAAACGGTTGCGTAAGTGCCTGGCAAAAGAGAAACAAAGTATTGCATACCTTGCCCCATTGTGCTAATCGGCATATATGCACCACAAATAAATCCGTATAAGGCAGAAACAAGAGTGCAAACCCCACTTACTACTCCTTGGGAATGGGTGAAGGTCCAAATTATATTTGCTAAAATTGTACCAAAAAGCGAGGTTATAATAATCCCAAAAACAATTAATAAAATATCAACAAAAGTGATATAAAATCCAACACAGGCAAGATAAATTAGCCCGACTATGAGTAAAACAAAAGTAATTATAAATGTAGAAAATAAATTTGCTAACACATAACTTAATTGAAGTGTACTTTTTTTAACTGGCGATACCATAAGGTCTATGTTTGCTCTATTTATTTTATCAATAACCATCATTCCTGAACAAAATGCAACAGTTATACAAGAAGTTGCAAGAACGGATGAAAACAGCCACCCACCAGTGAAGGCATCAATTAGGCTTTGGTCCAAATCAAAACCTTGGATTATTGAAAGAATGCTGTCTTCATAAGTTGATTTTAAAAAAGCTATAAAGAGAACAAGTAAAATAAGTGGGGTTATAAGTGAAACCCAAAAGGTCATTTTGTCTTTGAAGTATAATTTTATATTTCGTAAAGTCAAATACCTCATCTTTCTTAGTTCTGACTGTTTATTCATATATTCTCCTTCAATTCTTTTCCTGTGATAGATAAAAAGACATCATCCATTGAACCTTTTACAATTTCAATATCTTTAAATAGGTTGTTGTGCTTCACTAGAAAATTTTTCGCTTCATCTGTGCTTTTAAACAGTATTTCTAAGCAATTCTTTTCTTTTTTATATGGTATTTTTGCCTTATCTAAAATCTCAAAAATACTGTTGTCGTATTTATATGCTTTAATGTAATCGTTGGCGTACTTATTCTTTAAAGTTAAAGGAGAACCTTCGGCAACAATTTTTCCACCATCAATAATAACAACATTATCGGCGATACTTGCTTCTTCCATATAATGAGTGGTTAATAGCACTGTCAAATTTGTTGTTTTTCTTAATTCGTTAATCGTATCCCAAACAAGTTTTCTTGTCTTTGGGTCAAGCCCAGTTGTTGGTTCATCAAGTATTAAAATATTGGGCTTATGTAAAAGTGCTCTCACAATATCCACTTTTCGTTTTTGACCACCCCTTAACTTATCAAGTTGTTTTTTTAAGATTTGTCCGAGGTCAAGTTTATCTATGAAATATTTTAAATTATTTTCAAATTCTTTTTTGTCCATACCATAAAGCATTGCTCTATATCTTAAATTGTCATACACAGATAGTTTTTTATCAAGTACAGATGTTTGAAAAACAATTCCAATACTTGGTAAAATTTTAGAAATTTCATCCACTGAAAAATTATTAACAAAACAGTCGCCACTATCACGCTTTAACACGCCAACAAGAATATTGATAGTTGTGCTTTTCCCTGCTCCATTTAACCCTAAAAAAGCAAACAACTCACCCTCTTCGACAGAAAATGTAATATCATCAACTGCTTTTGTGTCGCCAAAAAATTTCTTTAGATTCCTTATCTCAATAATATGACTCATAAAAATCCTTTAATTTTTTGATTTTCAATTTAAAATTATTGTATCATAAAACTTTATGTATTGTCTATCGTATGGTGAAAACATAAATCTATACGATAATAAAAGTGTGTATTGAAATAAAAAAGAATATAAATTGACTATGTTGTTAGAGAAATTTAAAAAATCATAAAAGATACTTTAATATAATTTGGCTGTTAGACGTGTGCTTGTCTTGATACAAGTGTCGTCGCTTCGCTCCGACAGACAAGCACGCGCAAATAATCTATTTTCTAGTGTAAACGAATGTTCTTTGTTGTCAAGGTTAAAGTGCATGTCAAAAGATTTGTAGATGTTGTGTTTCTCACGACAACCTATGACAACGACAGAAGTATTCGTTTTTTTTGCAATTAAGAGAGTTAGGTGTAAAAAGAGAAACATAGACGATTTTTTGGTCTATGTTTCTCTTTAATATTCTGCTAGTTTCAAAAGTAAGTGACTAAAACCTTGTTTTTTATATTTAATCAATGTCAATAATTTCGTATTTTCGATTGCCAAGTCCAAGTTCGCTTGCTCTCTCAACAATTCTTATTGCATGTTTTTCGTGCATACGGTTTACGAGTGATGTTTTTCCGCTGTCAGTTGAGTTTATTATTTGGTCATAGCAACACTGGTCAAGTGCGACAGGGTCAAGCGAAGCAAAAATTCCAATATCTTTCATCTCTGGCTCGTGTGGGTTACTGTCACAGTCACAGTCAATTGAAATTCTGTTTGCAACATTTATATATGCCATATTTTGAGGTGTGAAGTGGTCAATGACACCTTCACAAGCTTCTGCCATACTCTCCAAAAAGGCATCTTGATTTTGAACATATTCCCAACATTTATCGGGGTCTGTCGTGTTTCCCCATGAGTGTATCCATGCCTTGCCATTTCTTGATGCAACGCCAATGCTCATATTTTTCAATGCACCGCCAAAGCCTGCCATTGCGTGACCTTTAAAGTGCGATAGCATAAGCATACTGTCATATCTTGTAATGTGGCTTCCTACATAGTTTTTGTCTTTTAGGTGAGTGCTATTTTTTACATCTAATGCAATTTCGCCATCTTCGTCCATAAGGTCGCAAGGTGCAATGTCATAAAAGCCATGGTCTTTAAATGTTTGCCAGTGGTCAGCAGTTTCAAAACGCTTGCCGCGATATGCCGTTCTGCACTCAACAATTGTGCCATTAAGTTTGTCAACAAGGGGTTTTATTAAGCTTGGATTTAAAAAGTTGTGTCCACCTGGTTCGCCAGTTGATATTTTAACTGCAACATTGCCTTTTAGGTTTGCGCCAAGTGCTTGATAAATTTTGATTAAGCCATCACTTGAAATATCTTTTGTGAAATATACCTTGGATTTTTGCATGTTCATTCTCCTTTTAATCAAAACAATATCATTATTTTTATTTTTTGTAAAATACTTTAAATGTTTTGTTTGACAACAATAAAAACCATAAAAATATGGGGATGTCTATTCATCAAAAATACAATCTGACACTTTCAAGCTGACAGTTTATATTGAGAATGCTTTGACACTTGCGTTTTTAAAAGTGACTATGCACAAAAAATAGTTGAGTATATGTTCAATTGTTATGGCAATAGTCTTGAATTCTTGTGGCCGAAGTTTTCTAACAACGCCATAGCAGACGAAGCGACAACAAAAAGAAGCATGCGATAATTGAAATGTGAATTGAACAAACATTCAACTATATTTAAAGCTGACAACACAAAAGTAGATGTCTTTATTGATGCGAATTTTAATTTGGCAAAGAAATAGAAATTTTGTCAATAAGTGGAGTTGTGACTGGCGTGCTAAGGTCAGTTGAAAGATATTTTTTGTTGTCATCGGCAAAAACCGTGGCGACATTTTTGTAACCTGAAAGAACACACCCCAAAAAGTTTGCTCCGCCGGAAATCCCACAAGGGATACCCATTTTATTGAGTTTTTGAGCCATTGCTATGGCGTCTTCATCTGTTATCGGAATTATTTTTTCAACTAATTCTTTGTCATAAAGTGCGGGGATAAGGCCGTCGGACAGTCCTTGAATTTTATGTTCACCTTTACTGTAACCAAGCGTTAGCAGTGAAGAAGAAGCTGGGTCAATGGCAATTATATGAACGCCGTATTTTTTTAGATATCCGCCTGCACCTGAAAGTGTTCCACCTGTGCCAACTCCACTGACAAAAGCGTCAGGAGTTATTTCTTTTAATATTTCTTTGCCTATATTCTCTTGTGCCAGTCTGTTGTTGATATTTTCAAACTGTTTGACATACTTTGCACCTGTTTTTTGGGCGTATTTTTTTGCACTTTCAAAACAATCGTCAAAGTTGTCACACAAAATAAGGTTTGCACCATATAATTTTATTAGTTTTTTTCGTTCTTCGCTCATTGTCTTTGGCATAAAAATCGTGACTTTAATTCCAAGAAGGGCGCCAATACTTGCAAGGCTTATGCCCATATTTCCGCTTGTGACCTCAACAATCTCATCGCCCGAATGTACGCCTATGTTTTTAATCATTGAAATGGCAGCACGGTCCTTTACCGAGCCAGAGAAGTTATACCACTCACACTTTGCATAGACATTTACAATATTTTCATTGTATTTAACATCTAATTTTAATAGTGGAGTATTGCCAATAAACTTACTAATTTTATCAAATTTATCCATATTCAAATTATGTTATGCAATTTTTTTTAATTTTGTCAAATAATTGCAATTACTTGAAATAATATTGTGTTTGTAATATAATAAAAACAAAATGGAGGAATAATAATGGAAATTATGCAATGCTTAAAGCCAAGAGAATCATGGCGTGAAATAGACAAAAATATGTACAAATTATACGGTCTTGAAAATAACACTCAGGCAAAGGTAGCTGTGGCTTTTGCACTTAGTAAGTCTATGGAGCCTGAAAAGACATTGACCATATATGACTATGGCAAACAAAAATCACTTTATGGCGACCTTGACGCAGAATATAAAGAGCTTCAACTGGACATCTCGAAACAAGAAGAGTACGGTGCTTTTCCTGAGCATTGGGAGAAGGGCAACAACATCTTTTACAGTGTGCTCCGGCTTGTCAAGTCTCCAAGTATTCGTATGGTTGATATATTTTTTGATTGTGATGGCAAAACTTATTGTGCACACACATACATTGACAAAAATATTAAAGATTTGACTTTAAAAAGTGTTGCAAAAAACAATGCAGACATAGGATATTTATTAAATGAAATTGAACGTATTAAAGCATAACTATGATATTTTGATGCAAAAACAAATTGAAGATTTGAAATTTCGACCTAAAATTCTGCTTCACAGTTGTTGTGGACCATGTTCATCGACTTGCATTGAAAGACTAAAACAAAACTTTGATGTGACTGTTTTTTATTATAACCCCAATATATACCCACAAAATGAGTTTACAAAGCGCCTTGAAAATCAAAAAAAGGTTACGGCATATTTTGGCGATGTTGAAATAATTTCTCCTACCTATTTGGAAGACGAATATTTGCAAGAAATTAAAGGTCTTGAAGGCGAGAAAGAAGGCGGGAAAAGGTGCGAAAAGTGCTTTTATTTAAGACTGAAAAAGACTGCACAGTATGCAAAAGATAATGGCTACGATTTTTTTGGAACAACGCTAACTGTTAGTTCACACAAAGATGAGCAAAAAATTAATGCGATTGGCGAAGAGATATCTAGTCAGATAGGTATAAAATTTTTGTATTCTGACTTCAAAAAGCATGACGGATACAAGCGCAGCATTGAACTTTCAAAACAGCTGGGGCTATATAGACAAAATTATTGTGGTTGTAGGTTTTCAATAAGGAGAGACGTTTGAAATACGCAAAATATATAAAACCTAAAAAACAAAGAGATTGGATAGGAACGATATCATCAATAGTGCTACTTATTGCCTTTTTGGTGCTTGCTTTTTTTGTTGTGGTTATGTTTTATTGCAATGTTGCACTTGGCTACTATCCAATAATGGGCACTAGTATGAGCCCGCTCATTAACGCAAGTGGGCAAAACACAGACTATGTTTACGCAACATACGATGTGTCCGACATAACATATGGTGATGTTATAATTTTTCATCATCCTGACACAAACGAAGCATCTGGGTATAAGCAAGTAATAAAGCGCGTCATTGCACTTGGTGGCGACAATATTATGATAAAAGATACAGGCAGATCAGTGCCTAACAGCACGCAAGATTATTATGCACTTTATATTCAGTATGACGGCGAAGGTGCTTTTGTTGAAGTCGATGAAAATTATGTTGTTGATAAAACATCATACATTGAAATTTATAATGAATTTTACACGATAGAAAATAGTAGCAAACTGTTTTTATACGACGGCTATGGCAACAGGTATCTTCACGTAGAAGAAGGGCAAATATTTTACGCCGGAGATAATAGAACAAACTCAAATGACTGCTTTGACTATGGTGCACAAGATGCATCAAACATAGTCGCAGAAGTGAAATATATCATTTACGGTGGAACAAACAGGGTTTGGCAAGTTGTCATGCAGATGCTAGGAATATATAAATGGAACTAGAAAAAATTGAATTACAAAATTTTCGCAACTATAAAAATGCGACAATAACTTTTGATGATGGCCTCAATGTCATATGTGGTCAAAATGCTCAGGGCAAGACCAACCTTTTGGAAGCCATCTATTTTTGTGTTGTTGGCAAAAGTTTTCGGGCATCTCGTGAAAAAGAAGTCATCAATATGCAAAAAGATATTGCGAAAATTAAAGTATATATCAAGAAAAATGTTGGTAAAAGCATAATTGAAATGTTATTTTCAAAAAAAGAGAAAAAAACAGTTAAAATTGACGGCATACCAATCAAGCGTATAAGCCAGCTTCTTGGCGAATTCAACGGAGTTTTCTTTTCGCCAGACGAACTCAAGCTCATAAAAGACAGTCCGGAAGATAGGCGACGATTTATGGACATAGATTTGTCGCAGACAACAAAGCAATATATCTATCTTTTGTCGCGATATAATGAAGTGCTTGCAAGCAGGAATAAACAATTAAAACAAAATCTAAAACTTGCAGATATGAAAAATATACTCAGTATTTGGGACGACCAGCTGGCAACTTATGCACAAAAAATTAAGCGTTATAGGCAAAATTTTGTTTTGAACTTGGCGCCATATGCACAAAAAGCGCACGCATATATAACCGATGGCAAGGAACAACTTGGCGTGGAGTATGTTTCAATAGCTGAGAACACAAAAGAAGAAATCATAAAAAAACTTGAACAAAGCATTGAAAAAGATTTGGCACTTGGCTACACCACATACGGCGTTCATCGCGACGACATAAAGGTGACAGTTAACGGCATAGATGTGAGAACATACGGTTCGCAAGGTCAACAGCGTACTTGTGCATTGTCACTTAAACTTGCCGAACTTAACATCATTGAAGACATAACTCACACTCGTCCAGTGCTTTTACTTGACGATGTTTTGAGCGAGCTTGACGAATCAAGGAAAAAGCGTCTTTTAGATTTTGTAAAAGGCACTCAAACTTTTATCACTTGCACCGAGTTTGATTATCCAGATATAAAGTGCAAGAAGATAATAATTCAAAATGGAGACGTTAAGTAGACTGCCGAAAAACTGCGTGATACTTTGTTGAGCAAATAAAATAAGGCTGACCAAAAACAAGAAAAAATTTGTTTTTAGTCAGTCTTATTATTTTGTGTGTAATTTTTCAAACTCTTCTTTTGTCACATAGTGATAATACTCATAACTATTGTATTTATCTAACATATCTTGCATGGCCTTTTGCGAACGGTCACGAAGGTCGTCATTTCTTTCACGAATGCCAAGCGTTAAATGAGGGTAAAGTGGGTCGAAAATATACACGCTTATTTTTGGGCGCTTTTTGACAATGCGTCTTAAACCTTTTGTCTTTCTAAAAACGATGATGTAAGGAATAACTGGAACATTGTTTTTTGATGCGAAGTGGAATGCACCACTTTTGAAAGGTCGAAGTTTATTGTAGTATGGCCACATACTGCCCTCAGGGAAGACATGAACGAACCTATTTTTTTTAAGGTATGTTGTTATTTGCCTATAAAAATTTATGTGTGCCTTTGGTGTGTCGGGAAGTGGCATGACGCCGAATGCTGACATAAGTTTTCCAACATATGGCACATCAAAATTTTCTTTTCTTGAAACGATGTGTGAACGGCGAAAACGCTTGACGAAAGCCGTGGCAATCATAAAGTCAACATAGTGAACATGATTTGAAACTGTTATTGCTCCGCCTTTTACATTTTTTAGTTTTTTCTTGCCATAAACTTTAATTCCTAGCCCAATTTTCCCATACAAAAAAAATATTGGACGAGCTATGAAATGATAAAAAATAAATTGGAATACGCGATAAAACCAGTTTTTTTGATATTTATAATTTTCATCAACAACAAGCTTGTTGTGTTTTTTTGTTATGTTCTCAACAACAATGCCGTCTGGAGAAGATGGCATTATGACTAACTTTTCTTTTGTAAAAATATTTTTTTGCATTGTAATTTTAGTATACCAAATTTTGCAACATTGTCAAACACTAGATTATATAAATGTTTGACTTATTAGGGCATATATATTAAAATATATATATTCAAGGAGAAACTATGGGTTTGTTTAATTTTATTAAGAGACAATTACTTGAAGTCATTGAGTGGAAAGATAGTTCAAAAGATACCATTGTGTATCGCTTTCCATTGACTGACCGTGAAGAAATCATGACTTCATCAACTTTGGTCGTTCGTGAGAGCCAAGTTGCAATATTTGTACATAAAGGTCAAGTTGCCGATGTCTTTACGCCAGGCACCTACAAACTTTCAACAGAGAACATACCATTTTTGACAAAGATTTTGTCTCTTCCAACAGGATTTGAGTCGCCAATAAAGGCAGAAGTTTATTTTGTCAACACAAAGCAATTTGTTGGTCAAAAGTGGGGCACGCAAAATCCAATAATGATGCGCGACAGTGAGTTTGGAACAATAAGACTCCGAGGCTTTGGAGTGTATTCTTTCAAAGTTAGTGATGCAAAACTTTTTATGCAAGAAGTTTTTGGAACAAATGAAGTTTACAAAGTTGAAGATGTTGCATTGCAAATAAAGCCAATGCTAATTCAAGCAGTTACTGACGCAATCGCTGAAAGTAAAATTTCTGCCATTGACCTTGCTGCCAATTACAGAGAGTTTTCAAGCGAAATCCTTAAAATGAGTGAGCCAGAATTTTCAAAATATGGACTAAAACTATGCAGTGTTGTCATTGAAAATCTTTCACTTCCAGAAGATGTTGAGAAGGCACTTGACGAAAGAACAAAACTTGGAGTGCTTGAAGACAAAATGGGCACATACACCCAGTACCAAGCCGCTCAGGCAATTCGTGATGCAGCACAAAACGAAAGTGGCGGAAATCTTGCGGGACTTGGCGTTGGGCTTGGTGCAGGCACGACAATAGGCGGGGTTTTTGCAAACAACATAACAACAGAAAATAAGCCAAAAGTCAAAACTGTTGTTTGTGAAAAGTGCGGGGCAAAGATGCGTGAAGGTGCAAAGTTTTGCCCAGAGTGTGGTGCAGCACAAGGCGCAGTTTGTCCAAAGTGTGGCAAACCAGTTTCGAAAAATGCAAAATTTTGCCCAGAGTGCGGCGAAAATTTGAAAAAAGAAATAGTTTGTAAAAAGTGCGGAGCAAAAATAAAGAAAACTGCAAAATTCTGCCCAGAGTGTGGAACAAAAGTGGAATAGGTCATTATGCAGTTTGAAACAGTAATCAAATCAACACAAGATAAATGTGCTTCTTGTGGTGGACATCTATATTTCTCGCCCGAGGACCAAGCGCTTAAATGTAAGTCTTGTGGCGGACTTGAAAAAATCGAGTTCAATCACGACAATCAAAAGCATAGATATGAGATAAACGCCGAAAAGGGCGAAGAGCACAAAAAATATGCACAAGAAAACAAAGTTTTTAAGTGTGCATCGTGCGGAGCAAATGTGGTTTTAAACAGACTTGATGTTGCGACTAAGTGCCCTTATTGTGACAGTAGCACTATGATTTCAGAAGATGTGGATATTGGGCTTAGACCAGACTCAATCATTCCTTTTAAGTTCGGCACAAAAAAAGCGACAGAACTTTATAAAGCTGGATTAAAAAAGAAGTGGTTTTTGCCAAATGTTTTCAAAAAAAGTCCACCTATGGACGAAGTTAAAGGTGTGTATGTTCCATGTTTTAGCTTTGACGCACACTCGCACACAGATTATTATGGTAGACTTGCAGTAAATCACACAAAGACTACGAGAGATGGTCACACAAAGACATACACAACATACTACAACATTGCAGGACAAAGAGATTTTGACCATCATGACATCTTGGTCGAAACAAGTGCACACATCGATCAAATTGTATTTAACGGCATAAAGCCATACAATCTTAAAGAACTCGTGGTGTATGACGATGCCTTCATCAGAGGTTACAGTTTGGAGCACTATGACCAAGCGCTTGAAAACTGCAAAAAAGTTGCAAACGCAATGATGGAGAAAACCATCGAAAGCCAAATTTTGTCGTCTTATTCATATTCTTATGTTCAAAGTTATGACCAAAACATCAAGTTTAGTGATGAAAAATATTCATATTACATAGTGCCAACATACAGTGTAAAATACAAATACAAAGGCAAAAACTATTTGACATATATGAACGGGCAAACGGGCAAGGTCGGTGGCGGACTTCCAAGGTCGGCAGTAAAAATCACATTTTTTGTGCTGTTTATACTACTAGTTGTTGTTGGTATAATTGCACTGATTTATATTTTCGGGGAATAGGAGAATTTATGATACAGCCAAAGACATTATCTGGATTTATGGAGCTTTTACCTAATCAACAGATACAATTCAATCATTTTATTGATATAATACGAAAAACATACGAAAGGTATGGTTTTTTACCAATAGACACTCCTGTTTTGGAATCAAGCGAAGTGCTTCTTGCAAAGGCGGGTGGGGAAACTGAAAAGCAGATATACAGATTTTCAAAAGGTGACAACGACATTGCCATGCGCTTTGACTTGACTGTACCACTTGCGAAGTATGTTGCCAAAAACTTGAATGAGCTAAACTTCCCTTTCCAAAGATACCAAATAGGCAAAGTTTATCGTGGAGAGCGTCCACAAAAGGGCAGGTTTAGAGAATTTTATCAGTGCGATATTGATGTCATTGGTAGGGGTACGCTTGACATAAAGTATGACGCTCTTGTTCCAAGTGTTGTTGCAAGCATATTCAAAGAGATGAACATAGGCGACTTTTGTATCAAAGTCAACAACAGAAAAGTGCTCTCTGGATATTTGCAGTCACTAGGTCTTGAAGATATTGCACAAGATGTGCAAAGACTTGTGGACAAGTACAAAAAGATAGGAAAAGATGTGTTTGTGTTATCACTGAAAGATTTGAATATAGATGACATAAACATTGATAAAATATGTGCATTTTTGACACTTGATGGCACAAAAAGCGAAAAAATTACAAAGCTCAAACAACTTGGAATAACAAACCAAACTTTTTGCGATGGCGTGAGTGAACTTGAAACGGTGATTAACACAATGGCAGGCTTTGGCGTTGACGACAACTGCTATGACATTGACTTAACAATTGTTCGTGGACTTGACTACTATACAAGCACAGTTTACGAAACAGTACTTATTGGCCATGAAGATTTGGGCAGTGTGTGTGGCGGTGGAAGATATGATAATCTTGCATCATATTACACACATGAGACGCTCCCTGGTGTTGGTATGTCGATTGGGCTAACAAGACTTTACTCACAGCTTGTTGAGGCAGGCATTATTGACGGTGGCAAGGGCGCAGTATCAAAGGCAATTATTTTGCCAATGGGCGACACGCTTTCACACTGTCTTGAACTTGCAAAAGTGCTAAGAGAAAATGACCTAAATTGTGAAGTATATCTTCAAGATGTAAAGTTTAAGCACAAAATTTCTTATGCAGGGAAATCGGGCATTAAATATGCTATTTTAGTTGGCGAAGATGAAGTGAAAAGTGGAGAATATGCCGTTAAAGACCTTGAAAGTGGAACACAGACAAGTCTTTCACAAAGCCAGCTTATTCAACTTTTACAAAAGTGATTGACAAAACTTTGCGTATATATTATATTTATATACGCGTGTCATGGTGGATATAGCGTAGTTGGCTAACGCGCCAGATTGTGGCTCTGGAGACCATGGGTTCAAGTCCCATTATTCACCCCATATATTGTCCGTCCTAGGTATGGGCGGATTTTTTTAATATTGACCACAATAAGTTTATATGATAAAATAAAGTCATATATAAGGAGTTTTTATGATATATCCGAATGCGGATAATTTAAAAAATGCAAAAAGTAGGGCAACAACCAATGAAAAACTATTAAATTCTTTTAAACCTGAATACAAAGAGTTATTTAAAAAATTAGGCGAATTAAAAGCGCGTTGTAAATACGGCATTGGAAAAACTGACATTACAAGCCAAGAACTTGAATTTTATAAGTCCAAAAAGACAAAAGAAATTGACCTTAGATGCCTACATTTTGGTGCTGGACTGACGGTTGAACTTAAAGACAATAAAATATATAGAGTTGTTGACAAATTCAATTTGATAAATGAAATTGAAGGGGCTTCAATGTCATCAAGCACCGCTATAAAAAGCAAATTGCCAGTTTCCGTTATTAACAACAAAAAAATAAAAGAAGTATGCCGTTTGTTAAGGGAAAGGAAAACCGGCAACAACAATGAAGGAGAAAACTTATTGAATTTGATGCCTTATGTCAAAGAAGATGTTACCATAAAACGCATATGTTTGCCATGTGCTGTTAGTATTGATTTGTTAGACGACTCAAAGTGCAAAGTGAATGACCTTTACGGGGCAATAGACCTATACAACAATGAATATGTCAAGTGCCTAGAAGTAAACAAAGATTTATTTGATAGAGAGCAATAACGATATGTTTAAATTAAAATCACTTTTAGCCAAGTGATTTTTTATTTATTATTGAAATTTGGTTTTTATTATGTTATTCTAAAAAAGATTTTGGAGTTATTATGGAAAAAATAGAAATGTATAACACAATGTCGATATACAAGCAAAAGCTTCATGAAATAGACGAAAAAATAATCGAAAATGAAAAAGCTGAAAACCAAGTAAAAAAAGAAATGCTTGATATTGCTAGAAAAGGAATAAGTTTAAGAAAACCAAAGTACATATTCCATTTTTTTGTTTCATTGGCACTACTTGGATTGGCTTTTATAAGTTTGCCTGTGCTCATCGGTTCAATGGTGGCACTGGTTGCGAACAATGCCATCTACATTGTCAATGAAAAAAGGTATAACAGTAAAAAGCAAAAAATATTTGAAGAAATGGGCTCAATTTCTTCTAGGTATGTATTGGTATTTTTAAAAAAGCAAGACCTTGATAATGAGAAAAAATTTGTTATAGAAAATATTAAACTTTTTGAAGATTTTGTATTTGGGAACAAAGTTCCAACAAGTCAGCAAGAAGAAGAAATGCGCGTCAGTAAGTCGCTAGCTGAACAATACATCTTGGCTGATGAAAACAATAATGTTGATTCATTCGAATCACTGTTTAACGCCGGTATGGAGCTGTAAAAAAATCACCACAACATGGTGTTTTTTTGTTTCAACTTTTTTCAAAAAATGCTTTAATATATAATTATAGTATGTTATAATACTAATAGTATATTAAGGCTTTTTTTGTGTAATAATTTAAGCCTAATATTATTTACAGGAGAGGATATGGAACAAGAAGAATTAGACCTAACAAAAAGCGAAAAGTATGACCAGTCTGACATACAAGTTCTTGAAGGGCTTGAACCAGTTCGTAAGCGTCCTGGTATGTACATTGGTTCCACTGATGAGCGTGGTCTTCATCACCTTATAACCGAAGTTGTTGACAACAGTATTGATGAAGCACTTGCTGGATATTGTACGCAAATTGATGTCACACTAAACAATGACGGCTCATGCACTGTTGCTGATAATGGTCGTGGTATTCCAACCGGAATAATTGAAAAGGAAGGCAAGAGTGCGGTTGAGGTTGTGCTTACAAAACTTCATGCAGGCGGAAAGTTCGGTGGCAGTGGCTACAAAATCTCAGGAGGACTTCATGGCGTTGGTGTGAGCTGTGTAAACGCACTATCAAAATGGCTAAAAGTTGATGTCTATCAAAATGGCTATCACTACTATATGCAGTTTACCCGTGGCGTTGCAGACGCACCACTCAAAAAACTTGAAAAGTCAGATAGGCGTGGAACAATTGTGACATTTTTGCCAGATGACACAATTTTTGAAACAGTTGAGTTTGATTATGAAACAATCAAAAACCGTTTCCGTGAAATCGCCTTTTTGAATAAAGGAATTGTCATCACTCTTACCGACAAGCGTGAAGGCAAAGAAAAGAGTGACATATTTGAATTTAAGGGCGGAATAGTTGAGTTTGTTGAGTTCTTGAACAAAAACAAAACTCCACTATTCCCACACCCAATATATTTCAACAAGTTCACCCCAACAAGTGAAGTTGAAGTCGCATTTCAATACAACGATGGCTACAATGAGATAATCCACGCATATGCAAACAACATAAACACCGAAGAGGGCGGAACACATCTTGACGGCTTCAAAAAGGCGCTCACAAAAGTCATCAATGACTATGCACAAAAAAATAAAATATTAAAAGAAAGCGAAAAGCTTAGCGGTGAAGATTGCCGTGAAGGAATAACCGCCGTAATCTCAGTCAAACTTATGAACCCACAGTTTGAAGGTCAAACAAAGACCAAACTTGGCAACAGTGAGATGCGTACAATTGTTGAAAAGGCAGTGACCGAAGGCTTCGGCGACTACTTGGAAGAAAATCCGAGCGAGGCAAGAGAACTTGTTTTAAAAAGTGTTACGGCGCAAAGGGCGCGTGAGGCTGCAAGACTTGCAAGAGAATCAACAAGAAGAAAAGGTGTGCTTGAAAGCACAACACTTCCAGGTAAACTTGCAGACTGCACAGAAAAAGACCCAACACACTGTGAAATATATCTTGTCGAGGGAGATTCGGCAGGTGGTAGTGCAAAGCAGGGCAGAGATAGGCGTTTTCAGGCCATTCTTCCTCTTCGTGGTAAAATTCTCAATGTTGAGAAGGCAAGACTTAACCATATTCTTGAAAACAATGAAATAAAGAGCATGATAACCGCCTTTGGTGCAGGAATACATGATGATTTTGATGAGAGCAAACTTCGTTATGACAAAATCATTTGTATGACCGATGCCGATGTCGATGGTGCTCACATAAGAATACTTCTTTTAACATTTTTCTTTAGATTTATGCGACCACTCATTGAAAAGGGTCATGTATATGCGGCTCAGCCACCACTATACAAACTTAATCGTGGCAAAGAAGAACTTTACTTTTATAGCGATGAAGAACTCGAAGCAAATCTAAGCCAGTACGGCAGAAAGGGCATAACAATTCAGCGTTATAAAGGTCTTGGTGAAATGAATCCAGAACAACTTTGGGAAACGACAATGAATCCAGAGAATAGGGTACTCATTCAAATAACGATGAAGGACGCAGTTGAAGCTGATGCAATGTTCAATAAACTTATGGGCGAAGATGTTGACCTTAGGCGAGAATTTATTGAGCAAAATGCGAAACTTGTTGAAGATTTGGATGTATAAAGGTGAATTATGGAAGAAAAAAAACAATTACATGAGTTATTTAAAAATACAAAAGTTCGTCAAGTTGAAGCAACTGATGAATTAAAAAAATCTTTCATCTCGTATGCAATGGCTGTCAATGTTTCTCGTGCTATACCAGATGTGAGAGATGGTTTAAAGCCGGTTCATAGGCGTATTTTGTACTCCATGGGCGAACTTGGCAATTTCAGCGATAAGCCATACAAAAAGTGCGCAAGAATTGTCGGTGAAGTTATGGGTAAATATCATCCACATGGTGACAGTTCTGTCTATGATGCGCTTGTTAGACTTGCTCAAGACTTTTCAATAAGATATCCTCTCATTGACGGCCACGGAAACTTTGGTTCTGTCGACGGTGATAGCCCAGCAGCTATGCGTTACACAGAAGCAAGACTTAGCAAAATTGCTGAGTATATGCTTGAAGATATAGATAAAGAAACTGTTGACTTTTATCCAAACTTTGATGACACACTTATGCAACCACGCGTGCTACCTGCAAAATTTCCAAACCTTTTAGTAAATGGTGCGGACGGTATTGCCGTTGGTATGGCAACAAACATTCCACCACACAATTTGACAGAAGTCATAAATGGCGTTCAGGCACTTATCAAAAATCCTGATATCACCATTGATGAACTTATGGACTACATTCCAGCGCCAGATTTCCCAACAGGCGGAATAATCATGGGCAGAAATGCAGTTCGACTTGCCTACACAACAGGCCGTGGTGGCATAGTTGTTCGTGGTAAGGCAGAGATTGAAGAAACACCAAGCGGAAGATATAGAATCGTCATAACCGAGCTTCCATACGGTGTCAATAAAGCACGCTTTATCATGCAAATGGCAGATATGGTCAAGAATAAAAAACTTGAAGGCATATCAGACATAAAAGAAGAGTCAGACCGTGACGGACTTAGGGTTGTTGTTGATATCAAAAAAGACTCCAATGCCCAAGTCGTTTTAAATACTCTTTACAAAAAGACAATGCTTCAACAAAGCGAAGGCATAATCATGCTTGCACTTGTTGACGGCGAACCAAAAGTTTTGAACTTAAAGCAAATACTTTACTATTATCTTGAACATCAAAAAGATGTGCTCATAAGAAAGACAAAGTTTGACCTCAAAAAAGCTGAAGAGCGTATGCACATTGTCAGGGGCTTAAAGATTGCTCTTGCGAATATTGACGAAGTTATTAAGATAATAAAAGAAGCAGATGATAAAGAAGACGCCAAGACAAAACTTACAACAAACTTTGAACTTGACGACATTCAAGCAAATGCAATTCTTGATATGAAACTTAGCAAGCTTACAAGTTTGGAAGTTGAAAAACTCAACGAAGAATATGCGGAGCTTGAAAACTTGATAAATGAATTGAATTCAATTCTCCAAAGCGAACAAAAAGTGCTCTCAATCATATATGACAATTTGGAAGCAATAAAAAATCAGTTTGGTGATGCAAGAAAGACAGAGCTCAGCCACGATTCAAGTGACATAAACATAGCAGACCTTATCAAAAAAGAAGATGTTGTTGTGTCAATGACAAACCTTGGGTACATCAAGCGTATGAGCATGAGCGAATATAAAGCACAAAAGCGTGGTGGTGTTGGTGTCAGTGCACACAAGACAAAAGAAGAAGATTTTGTAAAAGACATATTCATAGTTAACACTCATGACGACCTTATGTTCTTTACAAACTTCGGAAAAGTTTACACCATAAAGGCGTATGAGATACCAGAAGCACAGCGTCAAGCAAAGGGTAGGGCAATGATAAACCTTCTCCCACTTGCAACTGACGAAAAGGTAAGCACAATTATCCCACTTTCAGAAGACACAACTGGCAACTTGATAATTGCAACTAAAAATGGACTTATCAAAAAGACAAAACTTATTGAGTTTGCAAATATCAGAAAAAACGGTAAAATTGCAATAACCTTGGACGAGGGTGATGAAGTTGTCGATGTCAAGACATCATCTGGTGACGATGAAGTTCTTGTTGCGTCATCGTCAGGCAAGTGTTGCCGTTTCAGTGAACAAAAAGTTCGTGCAATGGGCAGACTTGCAAGGGGCGTCAAGTCAATCAGTCTTGACAGTGGTGAACATGTCGTTTCAATGACAGTTATCAAAAAAGGCGAAAGCGACGCTCAAATAATCACAATTTCAGAATATGGATATGGCAAACGCAATAAAGCATCAGATTTCAGACTCACATCTCGTGGTGCAAAAGGCGTACGTGCCGGCACATTTAATGAAAAGACAGGTAAACTTGTATGCTTAAAACAAGTTCACATTGACGATGACCTTATGATTATTGCCGACAACGGCGTCATCATCAGAACGCCAGTTAAAGACATCAGCTTGCTTTCTCGTGGAACTCAGGGCGTCAAAATAATGAAACTTAAAAATGACGCAAAAGTTGTTTGTTTGACAACAAGCGAACATGAAGAAGAGGAAGACGACGCTACTATTGATGAAGTCATTGAGCAAAATATCAAAAATAACGACGAAAATTCTGAAAAAAACAGTGAAAATGAGCAATAAATTCACAAAATTTTAATAATTTTTTGTATTTAGTTTAAAATAAAAGTGAGAAAGGAGAAAAAACTATGAAAAAAAATTATGATATGATACTCATAGCACTCGCAGGTATTGGTGCACTTGCTAGCCTTGTCGTGCTCATAATTTGCGTTAATGCACTCATCTCATATGGTGCAACAAGTTTGCGTATTTGGGGTATTGTTGGAACAGTTATTGCGTTTGTAGTATGTATGGCGCTTATTGGTATGCTTGTGTACTATTACCGCCAGCATCAAATGACCGCAAAAGACGGAGAAAAAAGCGTTTTAGATGAATAAAGCGATGTATCCACTTCTCATCTTTACTTGTGCCTTTTGCATGGTGCTTAGCATAGTGATGATTGTGCTGTCTGCACTTGGCATACTGGTATCAAGTGATGAGATGGTGACTAGCATAGTACTTTTTTCAATTTTGTTTTTTGTGTCTATGGTTGCGCTGGGATTAATAATTACAATCAAACACTCGACGACAAACACAACTAAATACAAAAATGATGACAAATAAAAAATCTCGCCTAAAATTAAATTGGGCGAGATTTTTCAATTAAATAAAAAACTTAAACATTATAACTAAAATAAAAAAATTAATAATAAGCAGAATGACATTTGCAGTCAGTAATGGTGTTTTATGTTGTTTCATTCTTCCTCCTTTTTGTTAAGTGCATTGCATAAAGACTGTGCTATTTGGCATTTGTAGTTAATTGATTCAGTAGTATATTGCTTTATTAAATATTTGCATATTGTTTTATCAATATAGTCAATTACATATCCTAAAATCATTATAACCGTGATTGCTATAAATAATTTGACAAGTGTCGATATTGATAAGCCAGCAATAGTTAAAGTAATAAAAAGAATGTTTAAAATTACACTAAAAATTGTAAAAGGTACATATATAAATAAATGTCTATTATTAAAACAATTGGTAATTTTTTGTATTTTTTCATCAATAATAACATCCAAAATTAAATTTTCAATATTATTTGCAATACAGTAAATTGTATAATTTTTTCCTTTATATTTGAAATCTAGGCTATAAATTGGTACTTTATATGTCTCTACATTGCTAATACTGCCACTTCCATTATGTATATCTAAATCTTTATAACTATTGATTTTAATATATTGTTTATAATTTTTTGCAGAATTTTGTATATTCTCAGTTAGAAGAGAGTCAAGTTCCTTATTGCTCGGAACGGGGTAGTCTTCACTTGATTCCTTAAAATCACAATTTGAGAATTTGAGAACTTGTTTTTTTATTTCATTTTTTATATAACTATTTAAATTTGCATTTTGCACACATATAGATTTATCAAATACTTTAAAATTTCCAGAGTAAGGTTTTTCCGCAGTTTCTGTAACATATCTATCCACCCAATGTGTTTTATATTTTTTTGAACGATTATCATAATAGGTTTCTGCTACATTTCTTTTTTGTCTCGTCTCAACAAGCAATGTTAGCGAATAGGATATTTCAATATTGCAATCTATTGTCGATATGTATGTATAACTAAACTTTGGTGCTTCAAATTTTGCATCAAAAATATCTTTTGGTATCTCTTTTTTTGTTGCTAAAAACATAAACGCTTTTTTCAAAAAAAGGTTAGAGTTTAATTCGTCATCTATTTTATAACAATTTGAATTATATACTTTTTTATGGTTTGTATTAAAATTTATTTCCGTATTCCCAAGTAGAAATTTTGTTCCACAATGTTGGCATGTTGCCACATTATCTTTAATTTTTATATTATTAGACCCACAATTTGAACAGTTAAGTTCTTCTTTCTTCAATTTATTTTCTCCTTATGTAACAAAGAATTTAGAATATGATTTATTCGGTTTTCAAATAAATATTTGTTTAAATTTTTTCTTTCTGTACAACCCCTTGTTAAAAAAAAATCTCCATTTAAATTGAATGAAATTTGGAATTTACTATCTTGCTTCGTTATATCTTTTTTTGTATGGATATTATCTACAAATTCTTGCATTTCATTGTTTGTAAAAGCAAGCATAATGTTTTTCCATTTGAAATTTGTTAGTTGTTCATCTGTGGGAAGTGGGCAAATTCCACATAAAATATACCAATCAGCATTCTTATTCACTGAAAATCTATTAAAAAACATATTAGCATAATAAACTTCTTTTGTTTTGTCTAAGTAAGTTCTTGAAGATTTGACTTGGAAAGTTAACATATTTTGATGTTCTGCATAACTATATAACAATAAATCAATACCTTTTTCTTGACGAGATAAAGGAATGAAAACAGAACAATCTTTAAATTTTTCTTTTAGTTCTTCGGCTACAGTCCATTCGTTAAATTGTAAAGTAAATATTGGATTCATAAAGTAATACCTCTATGGCAATAATACATCATAAAGTGATGTAAGTCAAGTTATTTACATCACTAAGTGATATAAAATAGTTATGGATATTTCAAAATCAGTAGGAAAAGTTATAAAGCAAGCACGAAAAGATAAAGGCTTGACACAAAGAGAGATGGCAAGCAAATTTAGAATGACGCAACAACAATATAGTAGATTTGAAAATGGTATTTTTGAATTGAATTATAGCCAAATTATATTGATATGTAAATATTTAGACATTACTCCGAATGACCTTTTTGATTTTGAATAGCAAAAAGGGAAGTTTGTAATATTTTTCACATCATATCAATCTCATCAAATTTTATGTCATCCAAAAAATCTTTTATTCGCATTCCAAGACCTTTACTGTAGAGTTCAAACTTGATGTTTCTGTTTTGGAAGATGGAGATTTCACAAGTTGGGTTTTAGGTCTAAACAGACTTGATGGTGAAACTTATGTTCATACAGAAGAAGTTCGTGTTGGTATTGCAAAAAAAGGTGATACATATTATATGAATGAACTTATTGGCATTAATTATGATGATACACTAGGTTATAATGCAGTAGTTGATGGCGGACATACTGTTGAACTCAATGAAGGCAAAGTTCAAGTTGCCATTTCACCTGAATGGGCAGATGATGTTGTAGACTATGAAATTGATGTTAATGGAGAAAAGGTTACAAACCAAAAAGCAGCAGTTGGAGTAGTTGGTTTTAGATACCTTTGGAATGTAGTTGCTAACGTTGAGGGTGTTGTAATCAGCGACCTTGAGTTTGTAGAAAAATAGTGTTATTTTTCAAAAAAATCTCGTCTTGTTAGACGAGATTTTTTACATTTTATATTTCGTAAGATAATAAATCTTCTTGAGAGATAATATTTTGTTCATTATATTGATAGTTATCCAAATCATCATGAAAAGTATAGAATAAAGAAGCAACATCTGTTGCAAAATTGACATACCATCGCGCGTCAGCAAAAAAGTCAATATCTGCATCTTTTGTGCTTGAACGCTCAATGCCCAAAGTGTAACAAACATTATGTATGTACCATTCACTTTCAAGCATTCTTATGCTTCTTTTTATTTCAATGTCATTATTTTTTGCAAAGTCCTGGACTTGATTCAAAACATACATTCTCTCGTCAAAATCATATCTATATGAATCTGCAATATTGACATGGTCGCTATAAAAAGTAAGGACGGTGTTTTTACCAGTTTGAGTTGCAAAAGAAATCGAGTCAATATATTTGCTAGGCACAGTAGTAACGGGCTTCACTGCGTCGGCTTTAAGCGTAATGGAAGACAAAAGCATAACAGCCAGCAAGCTTTTTAATTTTCTGCGAGGGACGATGTCATTGCCTTTGCTTTTATCTTTTGAAGTATAATCTCTATGAAATTGCTCAAACTTTTTTGCCGTTTTTTTGTCAACTTTTGTAAAGTCGATTTTCTTTAATATGTCAGAATAAAGCTTTTCGACTTTTTTATACAAATTTATGTTTATTGTTTTTTCCACTTCACACAACCTTTTATCTATAATGAGTTTAACCAACATGGCACGCTATGTCAATATGCAATTTATTTTAAAGGCTTAAAATCATTTACATTTTTTTTTGTTTGTGATATTATCTTGTTGTTGTATATACTGCTATAAAATCTTGTAGAT
>CALWTG010000002.1 GCA_944384385.1 uncultured Clostridia bacterium
TTATGTTGGCATTTCTTTATTGGTTGCTTTTGTACTACTTTCAATAATAATGGTGATAAGATACAGAGATCTTGGGTTAATTTCAATTTTAACAGGGCTTGTTAATATTGTATTATACCTATTCTTGCTTCAAGCTTTGCCAATTGTAACATTGTCACTTAGTGGAATCATCGGCTCAATTATGGGATATTGTTTAACTGTGCTATGCCATATCGTGCTTTTTGAAAAGATGAAAAAAGAATATTCAATGGGAAGAAAAATTTCACTTTCATTCAAACTTGCATACAAAGACAGTTTGTTTACAATTTTGGATATTATGGCTATTGCACTTATAGGTAGCCTTGCACTTTACTTTGTTGGTTTTGACTTATTAAAGTCATTTGCAATTGGTATATTTATTGGTGGATTATTGTCTATATTCTCTGTATATTGCGTAACAAGGCTTTTCACCAAATGGTATTTGCCTCTAAATAGCACCAAAGAAACTCACTTGGCATTCAAGAGGGAGGCGTCAAATGAAGACTAATCTTAGAAAAAAAATAGAAAATAGCAAATATGGTTTCGTGCAAAATTTTTGGTATCATTTAATAGCTCCGCTTTGCATTATAGTTTTGGCATTAGTACTTGCACTATGCTTTAACTTTAATTTGGGTCTTGATTTTCGTGGTGGTACAGTCGCAACAGTTGTTGTCGATGAAGATTTGTCTATCTCGGAAAATTATAACAAAGCAAAGCAAACTTTAGATGAAGTATTAGCTCAAAATAATATAAATGGGCTTGTGTATCAAAAAGAAACGACAAATTATTATGGCGATGCAATTGTCGTTAGATTTGAAAGAGTTGATGATGATGTTCGTGATATGCTTCGTAATGATTTGATTGAAGCTTTTCATTCACAGACGGCAGAAGATGACCTTGAAAAATTTGTACAAGTTGATAACTTTGAGGCAAATGTTGACCCCGCAATTATGACATCAACATTACTTGCAGTGCTTGTCGCAGTCGTATGCAGTATGATTTATATTTGGATAAGACACGGCACAACTGCTGGCTT
This sequence comes from uncultured Clostridia bacterium, assembly GCA_944384385.1. Taxonomy (GTDB): domain Bacteria; phylum Bacillota; class Clostridia; order Christensenellales; family UBA1242; genus UBA5893. The sequence goes on from CALWTG010000002.1 coordinate 1,055, forward strand.
TTTGTCACTTCTTGTTTGTTTGTTTGACTTGGTGATATCAACATCCCTTGTTGTCATTATAAGGACAGTGGTTGAAATGTCATCAATAATTGCTTTGGGCTTTGTTATGTTATATTCACTTTTGAATACATTGCTTTTTGTTAGTGATGCAAATGCAAACTTAAAACAAGAAAAATATGCCAAATCAAGCATTCAAGAAGTTGCAAATGTCACAACTAAAAATGGAATTATTTTAAAACTTTCAATAGCACTTATCTTATTGATATTTATGCTTTTGATTGGTGTTGTTCCTGCTTATCAGGTTAGAAGTTTGTCTATGCCATGCCTTATTGGAGTGATTGAAGTCTTCTTATCTTCATTATTCATAACCCCAGGGCTTTGGTCATTGACTTATATAAAAAGAAGAGCAAAAACACCTAAACAAGATACAAAGGTAATTAAAGAAGAAAAGCTTGCTGAAGAAGATATAACAAAACAACCTGAAGTTATTGTTGAGACAGAAGAAAATGAAAACAAATCTGAAAAATCCGCTAGTTAATGCGGATTTTTTTTATATATCATTTTGAATAAATGCTACTGTGTAGTATAATTGAGCCATAAGGTGATTTCTGCTATTTGCAGAAGGGTTGATTTATGAAATTGATAAAATATTACAATGAAAGTGCTGACAGCACTCGTATTTTAGAGTACTCCAAACTATTCAATATTGATTCTAAGGTTATGGAGATAATCTTTTCTAAGGGCTATACAAATATTGAGGACATTAAAACCTTTTTGACACCAACAGAGCAAAATTTTGTTGATCCTTTCAAACTTTCTGGAATGAAAGAATGTGTTGAAAAAATCAAAAAGGCAGTAGAGCAAAATAAGCGTATTTTGATATTTGGCGACTACGATGTTGACGGAATGTCTGCATCTGCAATTATGTTAAAAATGCTAAAAAAACTTGGCAGTGATGCTAATTATTATTTGCCAAACAGATTTATTGATGGGTATGGTTTAACAAATGATGTTATTGATAAAATAAATGCACAATATGCTCCTGAACTTATAATAACAGTGGACTGTGGTATAACTTGTTATGAACAAGTGGAATATTGCAAAAAACTTGGCATTGATATTATAGTTACTGACCACCATGAACTGCCAGACGTTTTACCACAAACTATAATTGTTAATCCAAAGTTACCAAATCAACAATATAAATTTAATGGACTTTGTGGCACAGGTGTTGCTTTCAAAATTGCTCAAGCGATGATGAAAGATGACTATGAAGAATTTTTGCCAATTGCTGCCATTGCGACAATTGCGGATATTGTACCTTTGAAAGATGAGAATAGAATAATTGTTGCAAAAGGTTTAAAATGTTTAAATAAATACTTGCCAATAGGACTTAGATTATTGTTTAAACAAAATAAAATCAATTTGGAAAAAATAGATGCAAGCGATATTGCTTTTAAAATAGCACCTAAGCTTAATGCTACTGGAAGAATGGGAGATGCTTCTATTTCTCTAAAACTAATGCTTGAAACAAATCTACAAAAAATTCATGAACTTATTGGTAAAATAACGGAATGCAATACGAAAAGGCAAGAACTGTGCAATAAGGTTTTTGACGACTGTGAAGAAATGTTGAAAGACAAAAATATGTCTGAGCGGCCTGCTATTATATTAAAGTCTGAAAATTGGGATAGTGGTATACTTGGAATTGTTTGTTCAAGACTTTTAGATATTTATAATCGTCCTGTGATTTTACTTTCACAATCAGGGGATACGTTAAAAGGCTCAGCTAGAAGTATAGACGATGTTAATATACATCAAGTATTAAGCTCAGTTCATGACATATTGGATGTATTTGGCGGACATAAAGTTGCAGCAGGACTAACTTTAAATGCTAAACACTTTGATGAGTTTCGCAACCGCGTCAATTCATTTATGTTTGAAAATATTAGTAGCAGGGCTTTTGTTCCTATTGAATATTATGACCTCGAACTACGTGAGACAGACTTGACCGATAAATTTTACAATGATTTAAACCTTCTTGAACCATGTGGCTGTGAAAATCCGAAGCCAAAGTTTTTAGTGAGAACAAAACATCTAAGACTTCATCCATTAAAACCAAATTCGTTACATGCTTATATTGGAATAAACAACAAATTAAGTTTAATGTTTTTTAACTATGTAAAATATATCGGCAAACTTAATTTTGCTTCGGAGTTTGAATTTATTTTTGAACTTCAAGAAAAAAGAAAGGGTGGATATAAGGGAATAGTTAAAACTTTTGAATCGTCGTGTGACATAAAAAAGAGTGCAGATAAATATTTAAACGCTTTTAAAATTTCACAATTAAAATATTCTAATATAAAAAATGAACCAAAATTTACTTACTATGACGAAAATGAACTTTTAAATTTTATTGTAGATTGTTCAACTACAACATTTGGAACCACTTTTGTGGCTTTTAATTGTCAAACCTATAAAGATTTTATAAACACTTATGATTTGACCAACATATTCGACATAAATATTATGAATGAAATTTCAACTGGGTTTAATTGTTTAGTGCTTTGTCCTAGCGACCTTGAATTTGCAAAAAATTGCAAAAAAATAATATTTTTAGATGAAATTTATGATACAGGATATTTAAATAAAATAAATGAAATATCTAAAGCTCAGGTTTATATCCCTAAAAACAACGAAAATAATATAAAATTGATTTTATCTTTAAATTTAAATCGCATGGAATTAACCAAGTTTTATAAAAACATTTTAAAGTTAGAAAATAGCGGATATACAGGCGTTTTTGCTGTTTATTCATCAATGGTGAGAGATTGCAAAATAAATATTAGTTTTAATAATTTTTTGGCATATTTTTACATTTTATCAGAATTAAAAATAATAAAAACAAATAAAAAAGATGGTTTATTTTATTTTGAAATAAACAAAAATACAAAAACAAATTTAAATACCTCAAAAATATATAATACATTGAATTTTATAAGGAGGGTTTATGCAAGAAATTGAAAAGTTGATATTAGAAAATTTTAAATTAGATGAAAGTGAAAAAAGTTTATTAAATTCTATTTTAAAATGTGATTTTGTTAAACCAAAAAGAATTTATGAAATAGTCAAATCGCTTATTGATTTTAGACTGGACTTTCATTCTATCGTTGCATATCTTGCATATGAATGTGACTATAAATTTGAAGATGGCACCGATGAAGATATATTAAAAATTTATAATGTGTTAAAAAGTGCGTTTGTTATCACTGAAGGTATGTCAAAGCAAGAGCAAGCTGACGAGATAAGAAAGATGTTCATTGCAATGAGTACTGATGTTAGGGTTATCGTTGTAAGACTGTATATAATGCTGTATGACATTTCTGAGTACACCTTGCCATTAACAAAAGAACAAAAGCAAACTTTAATTAACATAAAAGATATCTATGCGCCTTTGGCGGAAAGACTTGGCTTAAACTCGCTAAAATCTAATTTGGAAGATTATTGCTTGCAGTTTTTAAGTCCAAAGACTTATGAAAACTTGTCTAAAAGCGTTATGCTTCAAAGAGATGCAAACGAAGAACAAATCGATATAACGAAAAAGAGATTGCAACAAATTTTGGATGAGCTTGGGCTTAAAAATGCAGTTATTATGGCTAGACAAAAGCACTTTTCTAGTATTTATAGAAAAATCAAGACAAAAGGTGAAAGCCTTGCAAACATCTATGATTTGATTGCGCTTAGAGTGCTTGTTGATAATGTCGACCAGTGTTATGCTGTGCTTGGCAAAATTCACGCAATATACAAACCAATGGAAGGAAGAATTAAAGACTATATTGCATTGCCAAAGCCAAACGGATATCAATCTTTACACACCACAATAATTGCTGAAAACAAAAGACCGCTAGAAATTCAAATTCGTACATTTGAGATGCACAAACTTGCAGAATACGGAGTTTTTGCACACTGGCTTTACAAAGAAAAAAAGAGTGGTTTTGAAAACGAACTAGACAAAAAGATTTCGTGGCTAAGAGAGATTATGGAAAGTTCAAAAGACCTTTCTAGTGAAGAATTTATCCAAACATTAAAGACAAATCTTTGTGAAGGTCAAATCTTTGTCCAAACACCAAAAGGTAAAGTCCTTGAATTTGTAGAGGGAGCAACGGCGTTAGATTTCGCATATGCAATTCACTCGCAAGTTGGTAATATGTGCGTAGGCGCAAAAATAAACGGTAAAATCAAACCTCTTGGCACAAAACTACAAAATGGCGACATAGTTGAAATAATAACTTCTCAAAATTCAAAAGGGCCTTCAAAAGATTGGTTAAAAATTGTCGTCACTTCAACTGCTAAGGCAAAAATAAACAGCTACTTTAAACACGAACTAAAAGAAGAAAATATAAAGTTAGGCTTATCAATGCTTGAACAGGGTATAAAGAACAGGGGATATTCTCCTGCAAAGATATTGATTGATAAATATCTTGATATGAACAACTTTAAATTTGCGTTTAATACAAAAGAAGAACTATTCGCAGCAATTGGTTATGGCTCAGTTTCTGCAAACAATGTTTGCAACAAACTTTGCCAATTATACCAAAATGACCATCCAAATGAAACACTTTTAACGCAAGTTAGCACATCTCCTTCACTTTTAATAAAGAAAAATAAAGACGGAGTTTTGGTTGATGGTGACAGTGGTATGCTGATTAGATATGCAGGTTGTTGTAATCCTGTTTTTGGTGAAGATATTGTGGGTTACATTTCTCGAGGCAGAGGTGTCACAATACACAGAAAAGATTGTCAAAATTTAAACTACTTGGAACCTGAGCGTCTTATCAAAGCAGTTTGGGATGACAGTGCAACCTCAAAAACTACTTCTGTCGTTATTAAGATAATATCACTTACATCTGACGGATTTTTAGCCAAATTAACGCAAGAGATTTTGGGAGCGGGATATAAAATATTAGGACTTGAAACAAAAGTTTCGTCAGACAAAACCAACACAACTTTAAAAACAGAAGTAAAAAAACTTGACGATGTAACTAAACTTATCAATACTATAAAATTGATAAGTGGTGTTGAAGAAGTATTTAGGGCAGGTAATTAAATGATAATAGAAACAAATTATGATGCTATAAAAAATGATTTATATGATGTTATGCACCTTTATTATCCAGATGCTATTTTAAATGATGAATTGCCATCGCTAAAACACAAGATGATACATGACAAAAATGATGTCACAAATCTATATGTTGTTGAAGACAGTCAAGGCAAATTTGAATTTTCAGAACATCGCACAATTGATCAAAAAAATGGTGATGCACTTGATGAAAAAAGACAAATAAAAAGGTTTGCAAAATTAAGTCTTTATAAAATGCTTTCGAAGCACTTTGATAAAAATATGCCTTGGGGAGCATTAACTGGAGTTAGACCAACAAAAATTGGATATGATCTTATAAATCAAGGAGTTCCGCCATATCTTTTGCAACAAGCACTAATGGAGAATTTCTTGCTTTCGTCTGACAAAGCAAGACTTGTTGAGATGGTGATACAGAATCAAAAATGTATAATAAGAAATGACAAACTTGTTGACCTTTATATCAACATTCCAATTTGTCCAACAAGATGTTCATATTGTTCTTTTATCGCATCTCGGTATGATGCTGTGAAAGATATTGTTGAAGACTATTTAACTGCACTAATTAAAGATATAAACGCAACCAAAAAGATTATTCAAGATAACGCTTTTGTTTTAAGAACAATTTACATTGGTGGTGGTACTCCAACTGTACTCAGTGCCGAGCAACTTGATAGGCTTTTGGACAATTTAAACTATCCAGTGAGCGAATTTACAGTTGAATGTGGTCGTCCTGACACCATAACAAAAGAAAAACTTGATGTGTTAAAAAAGCATAATGTAACTCGTATTAGTATCAACCCTCAGACATTTAACGACGCAACTCTTAAAAGAATAGGAAGAAAGCACACAGTGAAAGACACTGTTATGGCTTACAAATTGTCACTTGGCTATGATTTTGTTGTCAATATGGACATAATAGCAGGGCTTCCAAAAGATTCACTGACTTCTTTCAAAAAAACGGTGGACACTCTTATGCTTTTGGCTCCTGATAATGTTACAGTTCACACTCTTGCAATAAAGAGGGGATCACTGCTTAACGAAGATAAACCAAAAACAGAAAATAAACTTGTTGACAAGATGATATCATATGCAGAAAATGTACTTCACGATAACGGCTACAAACCATATTATTTGTATAGGCAAAAAAATCAGCTTGACGGACAAGAAAACGTTGGATACTATAAAGAACACATTTGTTTATTTAATGTTGACACAATGGAAGAATGTCTTTCTGTCCTTGCTTGTGGAGCAGGTGGAATATCAAAAAGAGTGTATAGTTTAGACAATAGAATAGAACGTGAATCAAATGCAAAAGACATAAAACAATATATTGAAAGAATTGACGAAATGATAGATAAAAAGACAAAACTTTTTTCATAAAAATACTAGACATCTAACTTTCGCTATGATATTATTTATTTGTCCTATGGCACAGGTACTCGACATCCTCTATCGGTATTCTTTGTCTATGGCGTAATATGTTTAAGGAGGAATTCATGGATAAGGCAAAAAAACAAGAGATAATGGCTAAATATGCTCAGTCTAAGAATGATACTGGTTCTGCTCAAGTTCAAATTGCACTTTTGACTGAAAGAATCAACGAGTTAACAGAACATCTCAAAGTTAACAAAAAAGACAATCATTCAAGACGTGGACTTTTGAAACTTGTCGGAAAAAGAAAAGGCTTTTTAGCTTATCTTGAAAGAAAAGATATCAATGCATATCGTGAACTAAAAAAACAACTAAATTTAAGATAGTTAAGTTTTTTAAGGGGGAGTATCCCCCTTTATTTTTATAAAATGAGGTAATTATGAGTAATGTAGCAAAAATTTTTGAAACAGAAATTGGCGGGAAAAAAGTTACTGTCGAAACAGGTAAATACTGCGAGCAGGCAAATGGTTCTTGCATAGTTAGGTGCGGAGAAACAGTTGTTATGGTCAATGTAACTATGGCAAAACAGCCACGTGATGGAATTGACTTTTTCCCACTCGGAGTTGACTTTGAAGAAAAGATGTATTCAGTTGGTAAAATCCCAGGTGGCTACAAAAGAAGAGAAGGTCGCCCTGCTGATAAAGCAATCCTTATTTCAAGGCTTATCGACAGGCCACTTAGACCACTATTTCCAAAAGGTTTTTATAACGATGTTTCAGTTGTTGCAACAGCACTTTCTGTTGACCCTGATGTCGCAATAGAGCCACTTGCAATGCTTGGCTCTTCAATCGCTCTCACAATCTCTGACATACCATTTCAAGGCCCAACAGGTTCAGTTTTGGTTTCTTGCGTAGACGGAAAGTTAATGGTCAATGCCAACGAAAAAGAGCGTGAAAGTAGTAATATGCACCTAACCGTCAGCGGAACACATGACGCCATTTTAATGGTTGAAGCTGGTGCAAATGAAGTCCCTGAACAAGAGATGATTGATGCTATCATGTTCGCACATGAAGAAATCAAAAAACAAGTTGAATTTCAATTAAAAATGAAAGAAGAAATTGGTAAACCAGTTTGTGAATATCAATCATTTTTACCAAAAGACGATATAAAAGCTGCTGTTGAAGAATATGCCTATGACAAGCTTGTCAAAGCTCTTGACACTTTTGATAGACATACAAGACAACAAAATCAAGACCAAGTTGACGAAGAAGTAAAACAACACTTTGCTGAGATTTTCCCAGACAGAGAGCGTGAAATTGGCGATGTGCTTTATGCATTGACGAAAAAGATTGTCAGAAAGAAAATTATTGAGCAGGGAATTAGACCTGACGGAAGAAAACTCACAGAAATTCGTCCAATTTGGTGTGAAGTTGGCGTTCTTCCAAGAGTACATGGAACAGGAGTGTTCACAAGAGGGCAAACACAAGTATTAACAACATGTACACTTGGTCCAATTTCAGAAGCTCAGGAAATTGAAGTTTTGGACGAAGATGAAGAGGTTAAACGCTACATTCATCATTACAATATGCCACCATATGCAACGGGCGAGGCAAAGCCTCTTCGTTCACCAGGTAGGCGTGAAATTGGTCATGGTGCTTTGGCTGAAAGAGCTTTGGTTCCTGTGATACCATCAGAAGAAGAGTTCCCATATGCAATTAGGCTTGTCAGTGAAGTTTTGTCATCAAATGGCTCATCATCAATGGCTTCTACTTGTGGTTCAACTTTGGCACTTATGGACGCAGGAGTTCCAATCAGTGCACCAGTTGCCGGTATTGCTATGGGCTTAATCAAAGATACAGATTCACATAAGGTTGCTGTTCTTAGTGATATTCAAGGACTTGAAGATTTCTTTGGAGATATGGACTTTAAAGTTACAGGTACAACAAAGGGTATCACTGCAATTCAAATGGACATTAAAATCAAAGGAATTGACAAGCAAATACTAACGCAAGCACTAAACCAAGCTCGTGAAGGCAGATTGTACATTATGGACAAGATGCTTCAGGTTATTTCAAAACCAAGAGCACAGCTTTCAAAGTATGCTCCAAAGATAATAACATTCAATATTAACCCTGACAAAATCAAAGATGTCATCGGTAGTGGTGGAAAAGTCATAAACAAAATCATTGCTGAAACAAATGTTAAAATCGACATCGATGATGATGGAAGAGTGTTCATCGCAACTCCTGATGCAGATATGGCACAAAGAGCAAAAGAAATTATATTAAACATTGCAGAAGATTTTGAAGTTGGAAAAATCTATTCTGGAAAAGTTGTTAAAACAACAACTTTTGGTGCTTTTGTCGAAGTTGCCCAGGGCAAAGAAGGAATGATTCACATAAGTAAACTTAGTGACCAAAAAGTCAAAAAAGTTGAAGATGTTGTGAAAGTCGGCGATAGGGTTGAAGTTGAAGTTATCAAAATTGATGAGAAAAACAGAGTTGACTTCAAGCTTATAGCAAAAGAATAATAATAAAATAAAATCACATCAAAAGGTGTGATTTTTTTAATATACAACTAATGCTCAGCATACAATATGATATGAAAAATATCTCAGAGAAATTTTTTCGAAAATATGTAGTCAACATTAGTTTATGTCTTATGCTCATAGTTATAGGGTCATTGACAATCCTTGGGACAACAACAAGTGTCTTTGGCAACAACAGTTACTCAGCTTATTATCACGGAAATGAAAACAACAATAATGTATCACTTATGTTCAATGTCTATATGGGTGAGCAGTACATTCCTGACATATTAAATGTCTTATCTGAAAATAATGTGAAGGTGACTTTTTTTGTTGGCGGAAGCTGGGCAATCAAACACACAGAGCTCCTTGAAGATATATTAAATCAAGGGCATGAGATTGGCAATCATGGATATTGGCATAAAGATCATAAAACACTAAGCGCAGAAAAAAATATGAGTGAAATAGGACTGACACATGAAGTCATTAAACAAACACTTAATTATGAAATGACATTGTTCGCACCACCAAGTGGCTCATATGGTCAGAATACTTTGAAGGTTGCACAAGATATGGGGTACAAAACAATAATGTGGAGTAAAGATACAATAGATTGGCGTGACCAAGACACAAATCTCATAGTTTCACGGGCGACAAAAAATCCTCAAAACGGAGATTTAATTTTGATGCATCCAACCGCATCAACTTTAAGTGCACTTCCCGAAATTATTACTTTTTATACACAAAGTGGATATAAATTGACAACTGTTTCCGAAAATATTTTATAATTTAAACTTGCAGAAAGCTCCCACTTAGTGATATACTCTAAGTGGAGTTTTATTGTGACAGTTTATAACTTATCAAGACAACCTAAAAAAGAAAAAACGGTTAAGGATAGAAATAAAATTATCGGCATAATTTTGCTGGTTGTTTCTTCTATTGCTTTTTTGTCGCTTCTTACAAGTTTTATTCAATTTTTAAAGTCCTTTCTTTTGGGGGTTTTTGGACTTTTTTCATATCCATTGTTTATAACAGTGTTTGTAATAGGTTTGGCACTTGTTAACAACAAAAAGTATGTCATGACGGCAAAATATGTCGTTTATCTTTTGTGTGCACTAATTTCTCTTCTTTGCATTTTGCATATGCTGTTTATTGATAAATCAGGCACGTTTTTTGAATATCTAGGCAGGTGCTACACTCAAAAGATGTCAGTCGGGGGAATAATGTGTGGAATTTTAACTGCACCATTTATATTTTTACTAAGTGAAGCAGGCGCCTACATTTTATTTAGTATTGCACTGATTATATTTGGTGCGCTTCTTGCTGACTATATTTTTTATTTAAACAAATCTCAAACTTTAAAAAAACCTATACAAATATCTTCACAATTACCAAAAATTGAAAGTACAGAGAGCACACCTAAAAAGCAACAAAAAGTTCCAACACCAAATATAGTTCTTGATGCAAAGCTTGAAAGCGAACCACTTGATGACGCATCAAAGCGTATTGTTGGCACAATATCGACCAATGTTGAAAAGCAACCACAATCACAGCCACAAAATGCGCCTATTGAATTAAACGACAAGGAAGCACTGAAAAAGTTTTTGTTTAGCAAAGATGATACAGTAAAAATTGATATGACGAAATATAAGGGCAACACAAGACCTATTATTTCAAGTAGCAAAATTCAAGACAACATAAACATTTTGAAAAAGCAAGACAAGTCAGAAGAAGTTACTCCTTCAAAAGTAGTTCATGATTTTTCTGTGTCGCTTAATGAACAAGACAATATTGACAAAGAGGAAAAGCCTTTTATTGCACCAGCAGTCAATGCTGATAGCTCTTCACAAGTCGAGAAAAAGCCTTCAAATAACGATGTTCAAAGTACAGAAGACTTTGCTGAAAATGTTTTGGCATCACTTATTAAAGATACCAAGATTGACACAGACGCAAAGCCACTCAAGCCTGAGAACAGTCGTAGGGGACTTAGAAATCTCAATCTTGACTCAGAATACCAAAAACCTAAGATGGAGCAACAAAAACTTGATACAGAGCCTCTTAAACCTAAAAAACCTCATCGCTATGTCCAGCCATCACTTGAACTTTTGACTACGCGTTCAATGGATTTAAGCGAACTTAACGAAGATGTTATGTTAAAACGCCAACAACTTGAAGCAGCACTTGACACCTTTGGAATACCTGCAAAAGTTATTGAAGTCGTAGTTGGTCCTGCGGTAACAAGATATGAACTTGAAATGCCTGCGGGAATTTCTGTTAAGAAAATCTTAGCACATTCTGACGATATTGCTTTAAACCTTGCTGCCAATGGTGATATTCGTATTGAAGCCCCAATACCAGGAAAGAGCGCAGTGGGTATTGAAGTACCAAACGAAAAAATTGCAACAGTTGGTCTAAAAGACATTATGGCATCGCAAGAATTTCAAAACGCCAAGGCCCCACTTACTTTTGTCCTTGGTAAAGATATTTCAGGCGCAGTAAGGCTTTGTAATTTGGCAAAGATGCCACACCTTTTGGTTGCTGGTTCAACGGGTAGTGGTAAATCAGTATGTTTGAACGCAATAATTTTGAGTTTGATTTACAAAACAAGTCCTGACGATGTGAGACTTATCCTTATTGACCCAAAACAAGTTGAATTTTCAATATACAATGGCTTGCCACACCTTTTAATTCCAAACGTCATCACAGACCCAGACAAAGCACTGAACGCTCTTTCATGGGCAGTTAATGAAATGGAGAGAAGATACTCATTATTCAAAGACACAAGGACAAAAGATATAACAGAATACAATACTTCAAGTGCAGTTATGGAAGGCACTAATGAAAAACTGCCATATATTGTTGTTATTGTTGATGAGCTTGCTGACCTTTTGATGAGTGCTAAAAAAGATGTTGAAGAAAAACTCACTCGACTTGCTGCAAAATCAAGAGCAGCGGGCATACACTTGATTTTGGCGACACAAAGACCATCTGTTGATGTTATTACAGGAACAATGAAAAACAACTTCCCATCAAGAATTTCTTTCAAACTTATGAGTTTTGCTGATAGCCGAACAATATTGGATCAAGGTGGGGCAGAAAAACTTCTTGGAAGAGGTGATATGCTCTATAAACCTAATGATGCACCAGAGCCAAGACGTATTCAAGGATGTTTTGTTACATCTTCAGAAGTTGCGAATATAGTTGATTTTGTCAAAGAGAACAACAAAGATTATGACTACGATGATAAAGTTGAAACACAAATTCAAAATCCACCACAAGACATAATGGCGAGTGCCAATGGTGACAATGTTTCCGATGGCTTTGACCCACTTATGCCTCAGGCACTTAGATGTGTTATTGAAAATGGTCAAGCATCAATTTCAATGCTTCAAAGACGTTTAGTTATTGGTTATCCACGTGCCGCAAGAATTATTGACCAAATGCAAGACCACAACTTCATTTCAGCACAAGACGGAAGTAAACCTCGTACTGTGCTCATTACCAAGGAGCAATATATAGATTTATTTGGAGAGATAAATGACAATTGAAGAACTAAAGACAAAAAAGATTTCGGCAATAAGCCTTGGATGTGACAAAAACAGGGTGGACCTTGAGCATATGCTGGGGGCACTCTCAGATTTTGGCTTTGAAATAGTACCAAATATTGAGGATGCAGAGATATTGATTGTAAATACCTGTGCATTCATATCATCGGCAGTCAAAGAGGCTATTGATAATATTTTCCTTGCACTAAAACAAAAAGAAAACAAATGCGAAAAGGTGATTGTAACAGGGTGTTTAAATGAAAGATATTTAGATTCCTTGAAAAAAGAAATACCAGAAGTTGATGCTTTTGTCAGAGTAAAAGACAATGATCAAATTTTAAAAGTAATATTTGACTTGTATGAGATTGAGCATAAAGATAGATTCAAAAACCAAGGAAGATTACTCACAACACCATCTCACTACGCATACTTAAAAATTGCTGATGGTTGCAATAATGGCTGTGCATATTGCACAATTCCAAGAATACGTGGGCGATATAAATCTGTACCAATGGACGATGTTGTTAAAGAAGCAAAGATTTTGGCATCAATGGGAGTAAAAGAACTCATTGTTGTTGCACAAGATGTTTCGAGATATGGTGAAGATTTGTACGGTCAAGTGATGCTAATTCCTCTTCTTGAAAAACTTTCCAAAATTCGTGATATAAAATGGATTAGATTGCATTACCTCTATCCAGAGATGATAAACGATGAGCTTCTTGATTATATCTATGAAAATGAAAAGATTTGTAAATACTTAGACATACCACTCCAACACATTGACGATGATATACTTCGTGAAATGAACAGAAAACTTGATGAAGCAAAGACAAGAGAACTTATACAAAAAATACAACAAAAGTATCCAAAAATTGCACTTAGGTCAACTTACATAGTCGGTTTCCCCGGTGAAACTAAGAAGAAGTTTAACAAACTCTTAGATTTTATTCAGCAATATCCAATGCCAGATGTGGGTTTTTTCCCATATTACAGAGAAGACAAGACCAAAGCTTACTATATGAAACAAATTCCTGCATTTAAAAAGAAATTAAGACTAAAAAAGATATATGCTGTTCAAAAAATTGTGAGTGATGAACTAAACTCAAAAAGAGTTGGCGAAGTTGTTGAAGCCGTTGTTGACGCTTATGATGAGCAAAATGATTGCTTTATATTAAGAGACCAATATTCATCACCAAACATTGATTTCGTGATAGAAGTTAGTGCACAAAATTTAAAAATTGGGCAGTTTTATAATGTAAAACTTACTGATTATAAAAATGATGTATTTAAAGGAGAAATTGTATGAATTTACCAAATAAGTTAAGTATTTTAAGAATATGTTTTATACCGTTTGTTATGTTTTTCTACTTGCAACCGTTTTGGACATGGGGCAAAATTGTTGCAGTCGTGCTTTTCGTTCTTGCCGTTTTAACTGACACACTTGACGGTTACATCGCAAGAAAGTACAATATGGTCACAGACCTTGGTAAACTACTCGATACCAATGCAGATAAGATACTTGTCTTGTCGGCACTACTTATGGTCATTTGCGACGGCACAATTATGGCACCATATGGCGTAATCGTGGCAACAATTATTATCGGCAGGGATATGGTGATAAGTGCTTTTAGACAAATCGCAGCATCAAAAAATTTTGTAATGGCTGCCGACAAACTTGGAAAAATTAAAGCAATTTTTACAGATGTCGCAATGATTTTATTTATGCTACTTAGTTACTTTAATTTAATTGCAGTAAACCAAACATTTTTGAATGTATACACAATCGTATCTTACGTTATTTTGGGAATAGCTGTGATATTGACAATTTGGTCAATGCTTAATTATATGATAAAAAATAGACGTGTTATTAAGGAATAACATATGGTTTCAATTTATACTATTTCAGATAAATCGCTTATGGGCAAAGAACTCAACATTTTATCTTCATACCTTAGCGAAAGTTTATTTAAAAACAATTTTAGAATAGATAAGCAATGTATATTATCAAATAATATAGATTTTAATTCTCAGCTAAATATCGCTTTGAAAGGCAACGATATATATATTTTTTTGGTTGATAAAGCAAGTTTGGCATTAAACCAATATATTGCCACTCTTTGTGATTCTGCACTGATTGACAATCCATATTTAAAAAATGCTCTTTTTGATTACAATAAAAAGCACAATCAAGTTCCAACAAAAGACGATGAAAATGAATGGAAAATACCATCTATCGCAAGAGCTGTCGTCAATCCACGTGGAAGTGTGCAAGGCTATATTGTGACATATAAAAGTGATATATTTTGCGTTTTACCAAACAACTACATTGATGCAAGAGATATGTTTGATGATGTTGTTTTGGACTTTATCCTTAGCAATCAAAAGAAGAAATATAAAAGTTATACTTTTAAAACTTTTGGGCTGTCAGAAAATGGTATAATTCAAGCAATTTATTCTGAAATAAAAAACAAATTCAAAGTGTCAATAAACCTTTTTGCAAAGCCATTTGAAGTTGATATAGTCCTAAAAGCAGGGGCTGAGAATGAACATCTTGAAGATGTTGCTAAAAATGTTTTGCTTAAACTTGATAAATTCATTTATGCCGTTGAAGATGTGCCGATTGAAAAAGTGCTTTATGAACTTTTAAAAATGAATGACATAAAGATTGGCTTTGTTGAAGATGTCACTTGTGGCGAGCTTATGTCAAGGTTAAATAGGCAGGCTCCCGATGCCAAAAATTATATTGCGCCAAGTTTGGTGCTAACTTCAAAAGAAGACAAAAAAGAAAAGCTTAATATACAAAACGACATAGATACAGGAGATGTTGACGCAAATGTTGTTTATAGTATTGCAGTTGAATATTTAAAACAAAACAAAAGTGCGAACTTAGTTATTGCAACGGTAGGCACAACAACATCAGTAAATAATCTTACTAGTGGGCTTAGTTACATTGCAGTGGGTGACAGAAATGAAATTCACGTTTATAAAAATATTTTCAAAGGCTCACACGAGGAGATTGTGGACTGTATATGCACTGCTAGTTATTTTTATTTAATAAAAAAATTGAAAAAAAATGATTTTCATTTTGAGCAAATTACTGTATAATAGAGTAGAAAATTTGGAGGAAATTAGGAAAAATGGACGAGAACAAGAAGAAATCACTTGACCAAGCAATTCTTGCAATAGAAAAACAATTCGGCAAAGGTGCAATAATGCGTCTTGGTGATGCACCAGTACAAAAAATTGATGTCATACCAACAGGATGCTTGCCTCTTGATATAGCATTAGGCGTTGGCGGTGTTCCTCGTGGCAGAATTGTTGAAATATATGGACCAGAATCATCTGGTAAAACTACAATAGCTCTTCACATAATTGCAGAGGCACAAAAGGCAGGCGGCACTGCTGCATTTATTGATGCAGAACACGCACTTGATCCTATATATGCTGAGCATTTGGGCGTTAATGTTAGTGACCTTTATGTCTCTCAGCCAGATAACGGAGAACAAGCTCTTGATATTTGTGACACACTTGTTAGAACCGCAAGTGTTGATGTCGTTGTTGTCGACTCTGTCGCTGCACTAACACCAAAGGCAGAAATAGACGGGGATATGGGTGAAAATCATGTAGGATTGCAAGCAAGACTTATGAGTCAAGCATTAAGAAAACTTGCTGGAATTGCAAACAAAAGTAAGACCTGCATAATCTTTATTAACCAATTAAGAGAAAAAATTGGAGTTATGTTTGGTAACCCAGAGACCACAGCGGGAGGAAAAGCTCTTAAATTTTATGCAAGTGTTAGAATGGACGTAAGAAGAGTTGACACAATAAAAAATGGTGACGAGTTTGTCGGCAACAGAACAAAAATTAAAATTGTCAAGAACAAACTTGCACCACCTTTCAAAACTGTGGAATTTGATATAATTTACGGCAAAGGCATTTCAAAGACAGGTTGTATACTTGATATGGCAGTTGAACAAGGCTTTTGTCAAAAAACTGGCTCTTGGTTCTCATATAACGATGAAAAAATCGGTCAAGGCAAAGAAAACGCCAAGAAATATCTTGAAGACAATCCAAATGTCATGGAAGAAATTGAGAGCAAAATTAAAGAAAAGCTCCACATTTAAACAACCAAATCAACAATGTTACTTTTATCGCTGATAATCTCTGTGTTATCAGCGTAATTTTTTATTTTAGTGATAATAAAATACTGACTTCTTTTACTTATATCAAAACTTTGTTCGCATATTCCGCTTTGATTTGATATCTCACTAAGTAATTTTTGCTCGCCATCACATTCACAGTATATTTCATAAATCAAATAATCTTGCGCATCAAAGCTAAGCACTGCTTTGCCATTTTCTACTTTTCCATATAGATGTGGCGGTGAAACACTTATAAATTTTGTTGACTTTTCTTTTGGTGGGTTAAACCTTGAAAAAATTTCAGTTGTTATATATCTTTGTGGTATGTAGTTGTTAGCTTTGTAAACAATGTGTTCATTATTTAAACTTAATGTGTCTATATTTTCTTTGTCTACGCTGTTTGGCATACTAAAAGGCTTTACAGTTTTATCTTTGTATATTCCATTCAAATATAACTTCATAATATCTGTTGGCAGTCCACCACCAACATAGTCAATAGGGGAATTGTCAGCATTTCCAAGCCATATTCCGACGACATCGCTTGTTGTGTATGAAATATTGTATGCGTTAGTATTTTTTGAATTTCCAACAGTACCAGTTTTTGTCGCGACTTCAAATTTTGTATCAGAAAGCTTTCTACCTGTTCCACTTTTTGCGCAGGTTTTTAGCATATCGGTCATAAGATATGCTGTATCATCTCGTAAAACAGTCGAAGATATTGGCTTGTTGTGATATACAATTTTACCATTTTTATCTGTGATATAATTTATAAATTTGGCCTCAGTAAATTTTCCGTTATTGGAAAATACCGAATAAGCATTTGTAAGTTGTTTAAGTGACGTTCCATACGCCATACCACCAAGGGCAATACTCAAATTGTCATCTTTCTTATCAAATTCAATTCCACATCTTTTTGCGTAATATTTCGACTTATCAATACCTGTATAGCTTAATACTTTTACGGCAGGGATATTTAGCGACTTACTCACACAATCACGAACAGAAACATAACCATGGTATACATCGTTGACATTTTTAGGGCTATAACCATTTATATTTATGTATTCATCATTTATTTGCGTAAGTGGTGATATTATATTTTCATTTAAGGCAGGGGCGTATACGAGTATTGGCTTAATTGCAGAGCCTGGCTGTCTTTTTGCATTTAACATCTCAACAGGGGCATTTCCATAGTATGCTTCAATTTTTTCTCCATCAGCAGAAATAGATATTCCTAAATAATCGCTATTGATATCATAGGAATTAAAGCTATCAACTAAACTTTTTTGCTTATCTGCATCATAATACGTGTATATATTGTATTCTCCTATGGCAATGTTTTTAGCAGGCATATTTAATATATCGCACGCTTCGTTAATTACAGCACTTTGATAGGAATTTAAAGTGTTGTTAAGTATAGGGGTTATCTTTATGTCAATATCACTAAGTCTTGCATCGTTATATGTATCGAAACTGATTTTATTATCATCAAGCATTTCGTTAAGAACAATATTGCGCCTTTGCTTTGACTTTTCCATATTTTTAATAGGTGAGTAGGCGTTAGGTGACTTTATCATGCCGGCAAGCGTCGCACTTTCACTTAGCGTCAAGTCTTTTGCAGATTTTGAGAAGTAATATCTGCTTGCATTTTCAATACCATAACAACTATCACCAAAATATATGATGTTTAAATAATATTCAAGTATTTGGTCTTTGGTTAAATTTTTTTCAAGTTTTTTAGTTAGCACAATTTCGTTTATTTTTCGTGTAAACGTCTTTTCGTTTGTTAGGTGAGTGTTTTTTATTAGCTGTTGACTTATTGTTGATGCGCCTTCTTTTAGTTTAAACGATGTGATGTTTTTTAACATTGCCATCGCCATACGCTTGTAATTTAACCCATGATGTTTATAAAAATCTTTGTCTTCAATAGATATAAACGCTTGAATAGTATAGTCATTTAGTGTGTGCAATTTGACAAAACTACTACCCATTGTATTATCTTTTATTGGTCGGTTGTTGTTGTCAAACAAGTAAATTGACACATTTGAGTACTTTATTTTATTCAAATCGAATTGAACTTTGTCAGAAAATAGATATGTTCCAACAATAAAAAGCGAAAAAATGACTATTATACACAACAGTGTAATAGAAGAGTATAGTAAGACTTTTTTTACAACCTTTTTCATACCTAGTTTATTATGAGTATTTATTGTGTAATTATTACCATCACAAGAAAATTTTTTAATAGATAATTATTGTAAATTCATTGTCAAATAGTGTATAATGAAAATAAAGTTTAGGAGAATTCATGTTATATAATATAGTTACATACGGTTGCCAGATGAATGTTCATGAATCTGAAAAGATTGCAGCCATTTTGGAAGATTTGGGTTACACAGAAACACAAAAGAGAGAAGACGCCGATATTATTGTTTTTAATACTTGTGCAATAAGAGAAGGAGCTGAGGATAGAGCTTTTGGCAATATTGGAGCACTTAAACAACAAAAGAAAAAAAATAAAAACTTGATAATTATTGTTTGTGGTTGTATGACACAACAAAAAAGCGTTCAAGAAAAGCTATTTAAAACTTTTCCATTTATTGACATAATAATAGGAACGCACAATCTGTATAAATTAAAAAATTTAATTCAAAGAAAACTTGATGACAAAAAGCGAATTTGCGAATATGAAGAGAGTGGCGACCTTCACGAAGAATTGATTTCAAAGCGTTCAAGCGGGGATAATGCTTGGGTGAATATCATGTATGGTTGCAACAACTTTTGTACATATTGCATTGTACCATATGTCCGCGGAAGAGAAAAAAGTCGCAAAAAAGATGACATTTTGAAAGAAATAAAAGACATCGTTCAGTGTGGAAATTACAAAACAA
The DNA here is from genome assembly GCA_944384385.1 of uncultured Clostridia bacterium. Classification (GTDB taxonomy): domain Bacteria; phylum Bacillota; class Clostridia; order Christensenellales; family UBA1242; genus UBA5893. Next base: position 20,674 of record CALWTG010000002.1, read on the forward strand.
TCACGCTTTTAGGTCAAAACGTAAATTCATATGGCAACGACGATAAATCACAAGGAACATTTAGCCAGCTATTGCAAGATATTTGCGATATTGAAGGGGATTTCAAATTGACATTTATGACTTCCCATCCAAAAGATTTGGGCGATGATTTAATAGAAGTCATGGCAAAAAATGACAAGATTTTGAAAGAACTTCATCTTCCTGTCCAAAGTGGCTCAAATGAAATACTCAAAAAAATGAATAGGAATTACACAATTGAGCACTATTTGTCAATTGTTGAAAAACTTAGAGCAAAGATGCCAAACATAAGGCTCACAACTGACATAATTGTCGGCTTCCCAGGTGAAACAGAACAAGATTTTATGCAAACTTGTGACCTAGTTAAAAAAGTCAAATATGATGGAATATTTGCTTTTATGTATTCAAAAAGAAGTGGCACTGTCGCTGAAAAGATGCCAAATCAAGTTGATGATGAAACAAAACATCGCCGTGTAAATTATCTTTTGCAGTTAGAAAAGGAGATAAAAGCACAAAAGGAGAACTAAAGATAATGGATCTTAAAAAGATATTAGAAATTAAAAAATTATCGCCCATGATGAGGCAATACGTTATCACAAAATTGGAAAATCCAGACAGTATATTATTTTACCGCCTTGGTGATTTTTACGAACTGTTTTTCGATGATGCCGTTGAAATTTCTCATGTACTTGATTTGACACTTACGGGCAAAGACTGTGGAATTAACGAAAGAGCACCTATGTGTGGTGTTCCATATCATGAAGTTGATGGATATATAAACAAACTAATATCTCTTGGCTACAAAATTGCAATTTGTGAACAGACAAGTGACCCAAAGGACAAAAAATATAACGAACTTGTTAAAAGAGATATTGTCAGAATAATAACACCCGGGACTTTGATTGACGCATCAATGCTTAATGATAAACAAAACAACTACATCGCATCAATTTATGATGACAGTGAAGACATCGGACTATCATACCTTGATTTGTCAACTGGGGAATTTAAAACTATTGAAATATGCGGTGAAGACAAAATAAAGTCTTTAAACGACAATTTGGTAAGAATTATGCCAAGTGAAATTTTGGCTTATTGTGATAAACAAATTGAAAGCAATCTTCAAGTTAGACAACTAGATTTAATTCCAAAATTCTCATATCAATACTCAGAACTTTTTGACAAAAATGCCTGTGAAGATATTCTTGAAAAGCAATTTTCAAAAGACTACAAAGAAAAATTTGGTTTAAAAAGACATAGTGCCTCAGTCATTGCTTCAGGAGCACTTTTAAGGTATATTGTTAGCACACAAAAAAGAGACCTTTCGCACATCAATTCATTAAAATACATTGGTGAAGAAAAGTTTATGGTTTTGGACATAAACACAAGACGCAATCTTGAAATCATGGAAACTATGCGCGATAGAAGAAAGCGTGGCTCACTTATTGGCGTTATGGACAAAACAAGGACTTCAATGGGGGCAAGGCTTATTCGCTCATGGATAGAACAGCCACTTTATGATGCTAAACTCATAAATTTGCGTTTGGATGCAGTTGAAGATTTGTATTCAAAAATCATTTTAAGAGACAATCTAACATCAATATTAAACAGGTGCAATGATATTGAAAGAATATGTGGAAGAATTTCCTATAATAACTTTACACCAAAAGACTGCAAAGGACTTTGCGAGACTTTGTCGCTTTTGCCAGCAATAAAATCACTCATTGAAAGTTGTAGCTCGCAATTTATCAAAACAATTCACGACGATATAGACGATTATTCGACAATAGTCGACAGCTTAAAAAATGCCATAGTTGATAACCCTCCAACTCTTACAAATGTTGGTGGGATATTCAAAGATGGATACTCAAAAGAACTTGATGAATATAGGTATGCACAAAAAAATAGCCAACAACTAATTGCTGACTACCAAACAAGGCAAAGAGAAATTACGGGAATAAAGAATTTAAAAGTTTCTTACAACAAAGTTTATGGCTATTATATTGAAATCAACAAACAGTACATATCAAATTTACCTTTGGACTATATAAGAAAACAAACAGTTGCGAACAATGAAAGATATGTTTCAGAAGAGCTTAAAAACCTTGAAGAGAAGTTGTCGACAGCAGAAGAAAAAGCGCTTAAATTAGAGCAAAAATTGTTTAATGACATACGCGAAAAACTTTTAGGACAAGTTGTTTCAATTCAAAAAACATCAAGTGCCATTGCAAGACTCGACTGCATACTGTCACTTGCTCAACTTGCTATTAAAAATAATTACACAAAACCTAAGATAAACAACAAAATAACTTCAATAAAAATTGTTGACGGAAGACATCCTGTGGTTGAAGAACTATCAAAAGATGAGTTCATACCAAACGATACATATCTTGATGACAATGAAAGCAGAACAATGATTATAACTGGTCCAAACATGGCAGGAAAAAGCACTTATATGAGGCAGGTGGCACTAATCACACTCATGGCTCACATAGGAAGTTTTGTCCCAGCAAAACAAGCCGAGATTGCACTCACTGACAGGATATTCACTCGTGTGGGGGCAAGTGATGACTTGTCTCTTGGACAGTCGACATTCATGGTCGAAATGTCGGAAGTTGCAAATATTTTGGAAAACGCAACAGATAAGAGTTTGATTGTGCTTGACGAAATAGGAAGGGGAACAAGCACATACGACGGACTTAGCATTGCATGGTCAGTTGTTGAGTACTTGTCACGCAATATGCGTGCAAAAACATTGTTTTCAACGCACTATCACGAACTGACTGAACTTGAAAATTTCCTACCAGGGGTTAAAAATTATAAAATTTTGGTTAAGGAATTAAATGGACACATTGTGTTCTTGCGAAAAATTGCGCGTGGGGGTGCATCAAGAAGCTTTGGTATTGAAGTTGCAGCACTTGCCGGAGTTCCTGACCAAGTTATTCAAAGGGCAAAAGAGATATCAAATATGCTAGAACAAAATGACACAACAAAGTCACTAGCGCTCAATGCTTCAGAAGATAAAGATGTAGCAAAACAAAAAGACGTCAATTATACAGAAATTATTGGTATATTAAAAGACTTGGACGTCAATCGATTGACACCAATTAGTGCGTTTGAAATCATTTGTGACTTAAAAAGCAAAATAAAATAGGAGGAAATATGCCAGACATAAAAGTTTTGGAAAAATCTGTTTGGTCAAAAATTGCCGCAGGTGAGGTCGTTGAAAAACCAGCTTCAATCGTAAAAGAATTAGTTGAAAACTCTGTTGACGCTGGTGCAAAAAACATAACAATCGAAATTGAAGGTGGTGGAATAAAGAAAATATCTGTCACAGACGATGGTTGTGGTATAAAAGCTGACCAACTAGAAACTGCATTTTTGCCTCACGCAACAAGCAAATTATCTAAAATTGAAGATTTGAATAACTTGCACTCAATGGGCTTTCGTGGTGAAGCGCTTGCCAGCATTGCCGCTGTGTCAAAAGTTAAACTTATTTCAAAAACAAGTCAAGATAGCATAGGTCAAAAAATTGAACTTGAAGGTGGAGAAAAAGTATCAATAACAGAAATAGCAAGTAACAACGGCACAAAAATTGTTGTGACTGATTTGTTTTATAACACGCCTGCTCGTGCTAAATTTTTAAGGAAGCCAAAGACCGAAGAAAATGACATAACCAGCTATGTTGAAAAACTTATGCTTTCACATGTCAATATAAATTTTAAATATATTGTTGATGACAAAATCATATATAATACAACTAATTGTAGTTTACTCGATATCATATACACAATTTATGGTGCCGAGATTTCTTCGAATATGATTGAGGTTAATTATAAAAAAGGCGATTATGCTGTCACTGGTTACATATCTTCACCGGTTGTTGCAAAGAGTAACAGGACTTATCAATCACTATTTGTAAATAACAGATATTGCATAAATTCAACTATTTCTGCAAGCATATCAAATGCCTATGAGACATTTTTGATGAAAGGCAAGTTCCCTGTATATGTACTATTTCTTCATATGCCAGCAAACAGCGTTGATGTCAATGTTCACCCAAATAAGCTTGAAGTGAAGTTCGAAAACTCACAACAAATATATATGCTTTTCAATAATGCTGTCTTTGAAGCACTGTCACGACAAACACACATTAAAGATGGTTTTGCATTTAACCATGTAGAAAGTGAACAAGAAAATAGTTTAGACACCGTTACAGACAAAACTCAAACCGAGCAGATAGATTTAGACAATAATGAACAAATATCAACAAAACAAAACAAATCCATAGATGAATTAAACGGAATTTCGTTTACTGAGCAACAAAACTATGAAAAAAATTTGCAAGATTTTTGGAACAATAAAAAACCTGACGACCTTGTATTTTCACGAAGCTTTGCTCCAATGGAAGTAACGATTGATAGTGATAACAACACTAATAAGTCAAATGCTTTTGAAAGTCCTAGCTATAACATTTTGGACGAACAAAAAGAGCAATTAAAATATCAATCACTTTTTAACCCTCAAAGAATTATTGTTGGTGTTGCTTTTGACACATATATAATAGTTCAAGAAGAAGATAATCTATATTTCATTGACCAGCACGCTGCCCATGAGCGTAAACTATTTGATAAATTTATGGCAGAAGTAGACGCCGAAGATATTCAAGTACAACAACTTTTAGTTCCTTACATTCTTAGAATAAATGATGCCGAATACTCATTTTTGGAAAATAATTTAGATCTATTAAATAGTTATGGGTTCGATATCACTCCTTTTGGACATAATACTTTTAAAGTTAATAGCATTCCTATGCTTTTAAATGATATCAATCTAAGAGATTTCTTTAATGAAATGTTTAGCAATCTTAATGGTTTAGTCAAAAAGCCACATGAAGTTTTAAGACATGAATTTGCGACCATGGGTTGCAAAGCGGCAATCAAAGCAGGATACAGGCTTTCAGAAAAAGAAATAAATATATTACTTGATACTTTAAAACAACAAAAAACGACTTTATTGTGCCCACATGGAAGACCTATTGTTGTTACATTTGACAAAAAACAACTTGAAAAAATGTTTAAAAGGATAGTTTAGTGAAAATTATCGTATTATTTGGTCCAACTGGTGTTGGAAAAACAGCACTCTCTTTAAAATTAGCAAAAAAATATGATGCTGAAATAATTTCATGTGATTCAATGCAAATATATAAATATTTAGATATTGGTTCAGCAAAAATATCAAAAGACGAAATGCAGGGCATACCACATCATCTTATAGACTTTTTGGAGCCAAATCAAAATTATAGTGTGTTTGATTTTGTCGAGAATTGTAAAAAGGCAATTTTGGACATACAAAAAAGAGGGAAAAACGTTATTGTAGTTGGTGGTACGGGGCTTTATATAAAAGCATTGACAGAGAACTATAACCTTGGAAATGTTAAAAAGCCTGAAATAATTACCAAATTACAAGATATGTCAAACGAACAACTTGTAAATATCATAGAAGCCAGTGGGAAAACAGTAAAAAAAGACGATTTAAACAATAGGGTAAGACTACTTAGATATGCAGAATTAGCTAAGACACAATCGAAAACGACAAAAAATGACGAAACTGAAAAATATTTGATATTTGGACTTATCTGTGACAGGGCAAAGTTATATGAGAGAATAAATTCAAGAGTGGATGAAATGATAAATAAAGGCTTAGTAAATGAAACGAAAGCGATTTATCAAAAGTATGGCGAAAATATCCCTTGCTTTAAAGCAATAGGATACAAAGAATTGTTGCCATACATAAAAGGTGAGACTTCTCTTGATGAATGTGTCGAGCTTATCAAAAAGCGTTCTCGAAATTATGCAAAACGCCAATTCACTTTTATGAATCAATTTAGCACAATAATAAAAATTAGTTCAATAAACTCCAATGAGGCGTTTGAAGAAATATCAAATATAATTGACAACAACTGACAAAACAAAAAATATATCTTAAAAAATAGGGAAGACTAATCTTCCTTTTTTTTTGTAATTTTAAAATAAAAAAACACCCGAGTCTTGGTGTTTTAAATATTCGTGGTGGGCAGGGATGGATTCGAACCATCGAAGGCGAAGCCGACGGATTTACAGTCCGTTGCATTTGACCGCTCTGCAACCTACCCAAAATGTGGAGCTAGTGATTGGAATCGAACCAACAACCTGCTGATTACAAATCAGCTGCTCTACCGTTGAGCCACACTAGCATAGATTAGTAGTTACTAAGAAAATCAACAAACTTAAACTACTAATTGGGAAAGTGTAATGGGAATGAATGTGAATGAAAGACTGTTGATTTTTTATTTGGATGCGCCAGTAGGGCACATCTGGTGCCGCGGGGCGGAATCGAACCACCGACACAAGGATTTTCAGTCCTTTGCTCTACCGACTGAGCTACCGAGGCAAAATGGCGATCCGGATGGGAGTCGAACCCACGACCTCTAGCGTGACAGGCTAGCGTTCTAACCAACTGAACTACCGAACCATATTGTTTTTGCGGGTGCTTGGTGGGTCTTCAGGGACTCGAACCCCGGACCGACCGGTTATGAGCCGGTTGCTCTAACCAACTGAGCTAAAGACCCGCAATGGTCGGGGTGAAGAGACTCGAACTCCCGGCCCCATGGTCCCAAACCACGTGCGCTACCAACTGCGCTACACCCCGAAATCTTGCGACTCTATAATGTTAGTATAAGTTCAAAATAAAGTCAAGTATTTTTTAAAAATTTTTTAATAGTTTTTTACCTTTAAATTCGACGCTATTTGACAATGTTGTCAATTTTATTACATTCACCGTTTGTTACAATATAGTCAAGGAGGCAGTTATGCAGATAAAACACAGAGTTTATGAAAATACATTATATGTTGTGTTGAGTGGAGAACTAGACGAACATTCAGCTTACAGTGCAAGAATTGGACTTGATGAAATATTTGATATGCCAAAATTTAAACAAATTATTATTGATTTGTCAGAATTAGATTTTATGGATAGCACTGGTATTGGCGTGTTAATAGGTAGATACAAACGCATGAAAGACAAAAACATACCAATATTTATATGCAATCCATCAAGCCATGCAGAGAGAATATTCAAAATGACAGGCCTATATGACATTATGCCAAAAATTTCTTAAAAGGAGACAATATGAAACTATTAAATGAAATGGAACTCAATTTTAAAGCAATTTCAATAAATGAGGGCTTTGCAAGATCATGCGTTGCCGCTTTTTGTGTGCAAGCAAATCCAACTTTGGACGAAATAACAGACATAAAGACAGCCGTTTCCGAAGCTGTGACAAATTGCGTTGTTCACGCTTACCCAAGTTTACCAGGAAATATTTGCATAAAAGTCAAATTGTATGAAGAAAGTGTTGATATTGAAGTTATTGACAACGGAATAGGTATAGAAGACTTCAAAAAGGCAAGGGAGCCTTTTTATACATCAAAACCAAATGAAGAAAGAAGTGGAATGGGATTTTCAGTTATGGAAAGCTTTATGGATAATCTTGAACTCAAAAATAACACAGGCTCAGGGCTTATTGTCAAGATGCAAAAATTTTTTCATAAACGTTCAAAAATAGCCGTTGGTGAATAGTGCTAGACCAAGCAACGACACTTAATCTCATCGAAAAAGCCAAAAAAGGCGATGAAGGTGCCAAGACAAAACTGTTTGAAGAGAACTCTCCACTTATTAAAAGTATTATAAAAAGATTTTTGCACAAAGGCATTGAATATGATGACTTATACCAAATTGGAACAATAGGTCTTTTAAAAGCCATAAATAACTTTGACGAAAAATTTAATGTTAAATTTTCAACATATGTTGTACCTATGGTAATTGGTGAAATAAAGCGCTTTATGCGCGATGACGGAGCCATTAAAGTATCTAGAACAATTAAAACATTGAATTTAAAAATAAGGAAATATATTGAAGAATTTAACAGAGAAAATTATAGGAAACCCACTCCACAAGAGATAGCAAAAAAATTTGACATTGATGAGTCAGAAGTTATCTTTACCATGGACTCAGCCGCAATGCCAATATCAATTTATACACCATTTGAAGATGATTCAAAAAGTTTGCTTTTGATTGATAGATTAAACCCAGACAATTCTCACGAAAAAATGCTTGATAATATCATGCTTAAAGAAGTATTAAAATCTTTGGATAAAAGGGATAAGAAAATAATACTCTTAAGATTTTTTAGAGATAAAACACAAAGCGAAATTGCAAAAGTGCTCGGCGTTTCGCAAGTGCAGGTGAGCAGGCTTGAAAATAAAGTGCTAGAAAAAATTAAAGATAAGTTAAGTGTCATTTAAAGGACTGTTATGAAACAATTTTTTAAAGATAATTACAAAATCATAATAATATGCCTAGCTATATTAGTTGTAGCAGGAGTTGGTAGTATATTTGTCAATCTTGGAATGGATTGGTATGCAGGACTAGCTAAGCCAAGAGAGTGGATACCAAACTTTGTCATACCACTCGTTTGGAGCGTGATTTATGTACTATTTGCAATCATATTGTCGATTTTGTCAAAGCAAAACTTACTCACTAAAAAGACAATATATCTGTGTGTGTTTAACGGAATATTTAATGTATTGTGGTGTCTCGTTTTCTTCACATTAAATCAACTTTTCATCGGAAACATAATTATAATTATAAACGCTTTTATCGGAGTCCTTCTTTTAGTTTCATTAAACAAAATCGACAAAAATTATATAGCTCTGTTATGGCTATATGTCATATGGCTTTTGGTCGCGACATCACTAAACATAGCTCTTTGGATATTAAATTAACTTTCCTTATTTCTCAATTTTCTTATTCTTGGGGCTTTGAAATCATAATCATCTTCTTGATTCTCATTAATTTCTCTCTCATCATCATTGATATCTTCAACGGACTTGTAGGTATCAATGTTTTTGTATGTACCAAATGTGTCAATGTTAGGTAAGTATGGGTTATATCTGCCATATGGCGAATAAGGGTAACCACCATAGCCACCAAATCTCCTTCCGCCCATAAAGCCACCATATCCACCATAGCCACCATAGCCATAGTATGGATTTGTCATACCATATCCAGCACCAGCATAGCCGTAGCCATAACCGTTATAGTTATTTGGTATATTTGTGTTTGGTGCCTTGTTTGTATTTTTGTTGTTTTTTGTCGCATTTTCGTAAGTATCTATATTAGAAAAAGAATTTGATACACTTTGTGCTTTATCTGCTGGCCTATATAAGTCATAAAGTTTATCAAAAATGTCATTTAATGAATTGTTAATATTGTTAAGATAAGTGTTCTTTGTTTCCAAAGCGGAGCAAAGTCTTGTATATTTTGTTGTGAGTATGTCAACATTTTTTGTGTAATTTCGCTTTAAAGCCAAAGTTGAATTGACTTCATTTGTCACATCGTCACGGGTTATCATCAGCCTGTTGACACTAGTTAACACACTTGCACACATATCGTCAATGCTTTGTCTAACTTCATCTTTGGGCTCTTTTTTATTTGTGTTTAACATCTTTGTAATAACTTTTATATCATCTATATTTTGAGAAATTTCTGTAATTATTTCTAAGCTTTCATCGTTTAAATCAATCGCGTTATGTGCTTCATTGCTGAGCTTCAATATACTATTGATAAAGCTATCCATAGTGTATGAACCACTGGTGAAAGTTGCTCCGTCATATCCCGTGCCTTGTGTATCATCTTCATCCATTATACTATCAATTAAAAGGGTGTCACCAGAAATTGTGTCCATATTTTCAATCAAATTTTGAACCTTGTCAAGAGTAACTTCAACTTTGCTTAAAGTTTTCATAGAATTGTTTTGACAAGCGGAAAATGTGAAGACACATAATATTGCTAATAAACAAATCAATATTTTTTTCATAATTTCTCCATAGATAGTTTTTGTAATAAAGACAAAAATATGTATACCTTTGTTTAACAAATAAAAATATGTCAATAACTGATTTGGAGGATTTTATGCAAGAACAAGAACGCAATATAAGATACAACGCATATGTTGAAGCCAAAATTGCAAAAACACATGCTTGGCCAAGCCTTTTTAATTCATTTTGGGTTGGAGGACTGATATGCACACTTGGCCAGCTTTGTAATGACTTGATTTTGCTTTGGTTTCCAAGCGTTTCAACTCAAAGTGCTTGGGCTTATACTTTAATTATACTTATATTTTTAGCGTCATTTTTGACAGGACTAGGCGTCTTTGACAAAATCGGCGCATTCGCAGGGGCAGGAACTATTGTGCCAATAACAGGATTTTCTAACTCAATAACAAGCCCAGCACTTGAGTTTAAAAATGAAGGAATAATATTTGGTATGTGCGCAAAAATGTTCATTATTGCAGGGCCTGTAATTGTGTCGGGTACTGTTAGTAGTATGATTGTAGGCTTAATATATCTTTTTGTGTAAGGTGATTATGGAAAGAAAAAGAGAAAATCAAACAGTTTTTTTTGACAATAAGCCAAAAATAATAGGGCATTATAGCATTGTTGGACCAAAAGAGGGAAAAGGTAATTTAAGAAAGTATTTTAGTGAGATAGAAGAAAAAGACGACTTTTTTGGACAAAAAACATACGAAAAAGCAGAAAGAGTTATGATTGAGCGTGCGCTTGATGGAGCAATAAAAAGTGCAAACGCAAAATATAGCGATGTACATTTGTTTATGGCGGGAGACCTTTTAAATCAAATAATTAGTTCAAGCTATGCAGCACGCTCTTTTGACATTCCGTATGTTGGAGTTTTTGGCGCTTGTTCAACCATGGTAGAAGGGCTAGCTCTATCTGCTTGCCTTGTAGATGGCGGACATTTTGACACGATTGCTTGTGCGACATCAAGCCATTTTTCAACGGCAGAAAGACAATTTAGATTTCCATTGGAACTAGGAAACCAGCGTCCACCAACATCGCAGTGGACTGTTACAGGCTCGGGCGCTGACATTATTTCAATAAAAGGCAATGGTCCAATCATCACCTGTGCAACATTTGGAAAAGTAACAGACTATGGCATAAGTGATGTGAATAATATGGGCGCGGCAATGGCACCTGCTGCAATGAATACACTCATTGCACATTTTAAAGACACAAACACAAGCCCAAAAGATTATGACCTTATACTTTCGGGAGACCTTGGCAAACTTGGAAGTGAAATACTCATTGACCTAATGGAAGAACAGGGATACAAACTTGGCTTAAACTACAAAGACTGCGGTCAAATAATATACAAACGCAATCAAGATGTCTTGATGGGCGGAAGTGGTTGCGGTTGCAGTGCAACAGTTTTTAATTCAATAATAATGAAAAAGCTAATGTCGGGAGAATTGAAAAAAGTGTTGTTTATGGCTACTGGTGCATTATTGAGCACGACGAGTTCTCAGCAGGGCGATACAGTACCAGGAATAGCACACGCAGTTGTAATTGAAGGAGTCAAAAAATGAATGAATGGTATGTGTATTTGATTGTTTTTGCAACAGGTGGGCTGGTCTGTTTTTTGGGGCAAGTTTTGATAATCAAGACAAAAATGACTTCTGCAAGAATACTTGTAACTTTCGTTGTTTTGGGAGTTGTGCTTGAAGCAGTTGGAATATTTCAGCCAATAAGCGACTTTTGTAAAGCCGGAATAAATGTTCCAATTATTGGCTTTGGAGCGTCGCTTGCAAGGGGTGCAATAAGTGCAGTTAAATCAACTGGAATTTTGGGTATATTTACAGGTGGTTTGACGGCGACAGCAGGGGGTATTGCTGCTGCAATTTTCTTTGCCTTCGTTTTTGGTATTATATTCAAGGCAAGAACAAAGAAATTGTAGAAATATTATATTTTACTGCATATAAATAAATATGCTTCACACAAACAATTTTAAAAAAAGACATATGCCAATAAGATTTAAAATTGGCATATGTCTTTGTGTGTTATTTATTATTATTTTGTGTATATTTTTGTATCTAAATTATGTAGTCAATCCCGTAATTGTTGAGCTTTCAACTGCACAAACGCGTTCATTATCTCAAAAGGCAGTTGAAGAAGCCGTTTATCAAACAATAAATTCAGGAATTATATATGACGATTTAATAACCATAACTCATGATGAAAATGGCGATGTTATGTACATAAGTACAAATTCACTACAAATAAATTTACTGGCACGCGAGCTTGTTAAAAATGCTCAAATAGAATTGGAGTCAATGGGAAATAATGGCATAGACATTCCCATAGGTACTTTCACAGGTATGCCAATTTTTGTTGGAAGAGGCCCAGAGATAAATATAAAACTACTTCCAATTGGAAGTATACATTGCAAATTCAGCTCTGAATTTATTGAAGCAGGAATAAACCAAACAAACCATAAAATATATTTGACTGTAACCACTAATGTGGCAGTGATATTGCCAACCGCAAATCAAACAGTACAAACCACAACACAAATAATGATAGCTGAGAGCATAATTGTCGGCAAAATACCAGATACCTACTTAAACTCCTCATCAATAGACGATATGCTAAACTTAGTTCCTTAAAAGTGCTTCAAAATCTTGTGGATATGGAATAGATAAGTTAACGACTTGCCCAGAAGCGTTTTTGAAACTCATCTCTTTACATACAAGGGCAGTATGAGAAATAAGTTGCGACTTTGTCCCATAGATGCTATCGCCTAGAAGTGGGTGACCTATTGAAGATAGATGCACTCTAATTTGGTGAGTTCTGCCATGATTTAAAGTTATTTTTACCAAACAATAACCATCAAAATTTTCAATAACATGTACATTAGTTTTGGCAGGTTTTCCAGTTGTTGAAGATGTAACTCGTTTATTTACATTATAGCCGTCTTGGTTTATGAGTGTGTCAATGTTTTTATCAATTACAATATCACTTTCGATGTTGCCTTCGCAAAGAGCATAGTAAACTTTTTGAACGGCATCGGGTTTATTGAGTGCGTTAGAAGCTAAGCTATTTTTTGCAACAAGTACAATACCTGATGCTTCTTTATCTAGTCTATTTATGATTCTAACAACAAAGTCAGGTACATTTTCATACCTTGCAACAAGAGCACCAGATAGGTTATAAGAAAAATGTGACCTTGATGGCATTGTCGCCAACATACTTGGTTTGTTAACTGCGACCACGTCATCATCTTCGTACACAATATCTAGTGGTATTATGCAAGGGCATATCATTGTTTTTGTGTTTGGATTGATATTGACTGATATAATATCTCCATCTTTTATTATGGCATCACTGTTAGATGGAACACCATTTAACTTAATAAAACCGAATTGTTTTCTCAAATTTTTTAAGTAATTTTCGCTATATCCATTTTTTCTAAGATAAGAATAAATCTTTTGTTTTGTGTTTGCATTTTCAACCACAATGTCTTTGTATTTTATATCCATGACTATTATCATACATCTTTGCACAAAAATTGCAAAACAATTGACAAAATTTTTTTGATATGATATCTTCGTTTTGTTAAAAGGCTATGATGAAAGACTAGTAGCATCATAAACGACAAACAGAGATGAAAATTCGTGGCTGAGAGATTTTCTTTGTTAGTGTGTTGTGAATTCACTTTCTAGCTATCAACTGAAAATTATAGTAGGATTGATCGGGAGATCCCGTTATAGATCAATTGAGTGTGCTTTGCATAACTTAGGTGGTACCGTGGCGTTTTTGTCACCCTAAGATTAGCAAGGCTTTTTGTTTTTTAAGGAGAGAATATGTTAGAACAAATCAATGCACTGCTTGAAGAAGCAAAATCAAAAATCAACACTTGTCAAGATTTAAAAACGCTCAATGACATAAGGGTTGAATTTTTGGGAAAGCAGGGTAAAGTTACAAACTTGCTTCACACAATGAAAGATATTGACAAAGAAGAAAGACCAAAGTTTGGTCAGTTAGTAAACTCGGCAAGAAACGAAATTGAAGAACTGCTCAAAAATCTTCAAATATCTTTAAATGAAAGAGCGATTGAGCAAAAAATGGCGAGCGAGAAAGTCGATATTTCAGAGCCATCAAAAATTGTTGAAAAAGGCGAAATTCATCCTCTTCACAAAGTGTTTGATAAACTTATTGACGCTTGCGTTGCAATGGGCTTTACTGTGCTCACTGGACCAGAAGTTGAATACGACTATTACAACTTTGAGGCATTAAATGTTCCAAAAGACCACCCAGCTCGTGATATGCAAGACACTTTCTTTATAACAGACAATATTCTTATGCGTTCACAAACTTCGTCAGTTCAGGTTAGAGCAATGGAAACTATGAAACCACCTTTCAAAATTGTCAGCCCTGGAAGGACATATCGCGCTGACAGCGACGCAACGCACAGCCCTGTATTCCATCAATTTGAAGGGCTTGTAGTTGACGAAAATGTTTCACTTGTAGATTTAAAGTCAATGCTAACTCAGCTTCTTAAAATGTTATTTGGCGAAAACACTAAGATAAGATTTAGACCTTCATACTTTCCATTCACAGAACCAAGCGTTGAAGTTGATGCGACTTGTCCATCATGTGGTGGAAAAGGTTGTAGACTTTGCAAAAACACCGGGTATATGGAGCTTTTAGGTGCCGGAATGGTAAATCCAAAAGTGCTAGAAATGAGCGGTATTGACAGCAACAAATACTCAGGTTTTGCCTTTGGCCCTGGTGTTGACAGGCTTGCAATGGTTGTGAATAAGATTCCTGATCTTAGAATGATGTTTGAAAATGATATGAAGTTCTTGGAACAGTTAAAGTAGGAGAAAAAATGAAAGTTACATTAAAGTGGTTAAAAGATTTTATTGATATAGACATGACGCCAGAGCAACTGGCTGACAAGCTTACCAATTCTGGCAACGAAGTTGAAGAAATAATATATCAAGACAAGTATTTAAAAAATGTTGTTGTTGGCAAAATTTTGGACATACAAAAGCATCCAAATGCCGACAAACTAGTGGTTTGCAAAGTTGATATCGGCGAAATTACGCAAATAGTCACTGCTGCAAAAAACATTAAAGTGGGAGACAAAGTTCCTGTTTCTCTTCCAGGAGCTGACCTTGCCAATGGCATACACATCGAAAAGTCAAAGCTTAGAGGCGTTGAGTCAATAGGAATGTTTTGTTCTATTGAAGAGCTTGGTGTCACTGACTATGATGGTGAAGCAAATGGAATTATGATTCTTGATGATGATGCAGTAATTGGCGAAAACATCGCAAAAACTCTACAAATGGACGATGTGATTTTTGATATAAATGTCACAGCAAATAGACCCGACTGCATGAGTGTTATTGGTATCGCTCGTGAAATTAGTGCACTAACAAAAAAGCCACTAAAAAAACAAGACTTATACTATGAAACTTGTGATGACGAAGATGTAAAAAATTATATTGATGTTGAAGTCAAAGACGAAAAACTATGTCCAAGGTATATGGCTTGTGCAGTAAAAGAAGTCAAAATTGAAAAATCTCCAAAGTGGCTCAGGGCAAGGCTTGTGTCTGTTGGTATCAAACCAATCAACAACATAGTAGATATAACTAACTATGTATTGGTTGAATATGGTCAACCAATGCACGCTTTTGATTACAATTATCTTGAAGGCAAAAAGATTATAGTTAGACCAGCAAATAATGGCGAACACATTTTAACTTTAAATCATAATGAATATGACCTTGATAGTACTATGCTTTGCATTTGTGATACAGTAAAACCAGTTGTCATAGCAGGTATTATTGGTGGGATGAATAGTTGCGTTGAACCAACC
>CALWTG010000003.1 GCA_944384385.1 uncultured Clostridia bacterium
CTTGTAACGCTTTTTAAGTCTAGATAATGTTCTATGACTGGGCTTTGTTTTAATAAAACCTGTTTCTTTAAGTATCCAATGACGATTTAGAAACATAAAGCCTTTGTCAATCCGCCATATTTTAGTTTTCTTTAGGTTTAGTTTCAATTTTAATTTTTCGCTAAACTCTTTTAAAACCTCAATACACTCTCTTAATTTTTCTTTTGAGTTGCAAATAATGTATCCATCATCCATATACCGACCATAATATTTCATGTGCATTTTTTCTTTTAAAAAGTGGTCTAGTTCATTTGTGTAAAACAATGCACTGATTTGAGAGATTTGACTTCCCAGTCCAAGTCCAGCTTCACCCTCGAAAGAATTTACAAAGTATTCATATAAGTTGAATAACCTTTTGTCATGTATAAGTTTTCTAGCCTTTTGCAGTAAAATTTTATGATTGATGCTGTCAAAGAATTTTGAAAAATCAAAAGTTAAAATGTATCCAACATTGCCTTTATTCTTGCGAAAATACTTTTGTAGATGGGCTTTCAACCTGTTCGCTGTAAACATCAGTCCTTTATTTTTCATGCAAGCACCATTGTCATAAATTAAACTTTTTGAAAGTAGTGGCACTAGAAAGTAATCACAAAAACATTTTTGAACAACTCTATCTTTGATGTGCAGTGCTTTTATTTCTCGTGTTTTTCCTCTCTCGTGTATTTTAAACTTTGCAAATGGTCGTTGCTTATATGTTCCACTATGTAGAGAATTATAGGTTTCTGCTATGTTCTGTATGGAACGGACTTGATAATTTTTGGTAGATGTTTTCCAATTTACACCTTTGCAACATTCTTTATAACTATTGAATAAGTTTTCAAATGTGAATACTTCTTCAAATTTCATCCTAAACTCCTTTGTAAGATATTCTCGAATAGCCAATTACTTAATTAAAGTAAGGCTCATCAAAGGTCAAATTTTTAACTACTATGTAGTTAGGGAAATATAGTTCCTTTTGCATTATGCCGCTTTCGCTTTAAAGAGCTACTTTGTTTGGCAAATATTTCGTAAAATCAGAGAGCCACCGCACGAGTATTGTTGGCATTGTTGTTGTTGACATACCCATTGTTATTCCAGTTAGCAAAATTGTTAGTGTTGTTAGGGTTAGGAGAACGAAGCCACTGGTTGTTGCCAAACCTCCGGGTGATTTACAACTATATACCCAAGCGTTGCTTGTCTTTATTTTTAACGCCTTTTATAAGTCTTTCAGTAATTCCTATCAAAGTCGCCCACTTATTCCAATACTTATCTTCAAGCTTGATGTAAGATTTTATAAGCTCTAAATGATTGCTTAAGCAAGCCAAAGTTCCAAGCGCATCATCAAGCAATTCTGTTCGTTTTTGATAGTATGTTTTAAGGTCTAAATTGTTTGCTTTAATAAGATTATCCAAGACAGCTTGTGCATACTTATAAGTGTGTATAACGCCATAAAAAGTATATTTTTTAGGTATCTTACTACACATGTGCACTGTGAATTTTAATAAATCTCTCGCATAACTTATAAATTCCATAGTGCTTTCACTTCTTTTGTATGCTGGAACGCTCATTTTGCTTTTTCTCCTTTTCTAAAAGCTTTTCATACTCTTCTTTTGTTAGATACATAATGCCAGTTTGATATACACCATTTACCACTTTTTCATATCTAACAGCAATTTTGTCTATCACATACCCACCTCTCTTTTAGCACGCTTTTCAGCGTGCAGATTACTTTAGATTGATTTAGCAGTAGGCTAAATGCAAAAGCAGAGAGCCACCGCACGAGTAGGGTTGGCACCGTTGATGAAGACATACCCATAGCTATACCAGTAAGCAAAACTGTGAGTGATGTTAGGGTAAGGAGAACGAAGCCACTGGCAGTTGCCAAACCTTAATTTCTTCTCCTCATATTCTTTGTAATACTCATACTGCTCACCCTCAAGCCCAACCTTACTATAACTTGTTGTATATCTTTTTGATGTATCGCTACCAAACACTTCGCCATCAGCCAATAAGAATAGCCAGTCTTTTGTTTTTATAATTGTGTTATCGCTAGAGCTTTTGTTTCCACCATATCCACCCCATGTAAGCTTTGTTACTTGTTTTATTACAGCTGACAAGTCGGTAGGAAGTCCAGCAATAAATGCTCCATCGGCTTCCAAAGTTGTTTTTGAATAATATTTTGTGCCTTCAACATAATCAGTAGGCAATGTAACCTGTGTGAATGTTTCGTTGTCATCATTTAAAGTGTAATAAGTTCCTTCAGTAGTGCTTGTTACAGAAGTATCAAAAACATATTGGTCTTCATTGCTCTTTAAACAATTGCTTCTTATAAGAGAACCTATCCATGAAATACCATTGATATTTGCTGGAGCTGTATCCCAGTGTTTATAAGTTGAGCTTGTGTATGGCAGTTTAAATGTGATGCCAGCTTTTCCACTTCCACTTGCCAAATCATCATGGTCAAAACCTATAATAGTTGCTCTTGTGTAAGTTGTTGATGTTTGTCCCATAAATGCTGATAAATCTTTAGTATCACCCAAACTCCACATATACTTTGCATATCCACCCTCTGATGCTGTTTTAATTTCATTCCAAGTATAGTCATCAAAAGCTTTGCCTGTTTTAACATTGTAAACACCCATTTCACTAATTGTAACCGTGTTAGTCCATACTTGAGCGTTTTCACTATTCTTTGCCTTAAGTGTGTATGTCCCAGCAGTATTAAGGTTAAATTCCACTGCACCACCACTTGTTCCTGTGCTCTTGCTTTCTATAAGTGCATCATCTATCCCATATAATTCAATTGTTATATTAGGCAGTTCTGCTGTCTTGATTTTGTAACTATTCCCACCACTTGGAATAGAGTTTACGCCAGCTGTAAGCTCAGGCAGTGAAACATTAGTATTTGCGACAGTAACTGTGCCACCTTTTTGAGTAATTGCATTTTTAATATTTTGCAATTCCTGAAAAACATCTTGTTGTGTTGCCATTTTAATTTCCTCCTTCTAACACATAATTTCCAGTCATGAGCTTATTGCACATCTCTGGTGAAAAATAACCATATTTGCCATTGAGAAGAAGGTCAAAATAATCGTAGTGAATATAATCATCTTCATCAGCGGCTATCTCTAAAGCATTGATTTCACTAGCAAAATTTAGAGCTGGTATTTGCGCTGTTGTTCCTTTTTTTGCTCTTATTGCATCAGCAATATCTTCCAATAATTCAACTAAAGTCATCAGTAAGACCCTCCTATAACTTCTCCTATTGCATCTTCAATTGCTTGCTGAACATAGCTCTGCATTGTCGATTGTGAAACAGTATCAATTACAAGATTTATTCCATTGTTTGTCTTTGTTTGCTCCACACCATTAAGTTTTATTGATTGTATTGCTGTGTCAGCTTTTTCGCCCTGTTCGCTTGTCGCATAAGCAGAGCTTTCGGTGTATGCAGCACTTTTAAGCCCAGTAACTGAAATATTGTCTGTTGTGCTAGATGTTCCATTTACATTCTTTGTAACCTTTATTGTCCCATTATTTGTGCCACCAACAATAGCTATATCATTAAGTCTAGAGCTTTCAATTGATGTTACTTTACTTTTTAGCGTATCATAGCCTACAAGCGACATTGTTCCATCATTTTCAATTGAAACTTTACCTTCGGCATTTTCGCCTTTTACTATACCTAAACTCGCATTTGTAGCTTTACTTACAGTATCAGAGCCATCATCTCTCCACCCTATATTGTCATTTTCATAGTAATGCCAAACATGATATGTTTCATCTATAACAACAGCAATACCAGTGAAAGGTGAAGTATATCCTAAATTTTTAACAAATGTATCTATTTCGGTTGCAGAAGGGTTAGTTTTTGTATCGTATAAATATCTTGATGCCTTTCCCTCTACTGCTTGCATTCTCTCAGATAAATCATTCAATGTAGAAACTTGTTCTTTTGACATTAAGCCTCTGCTTGTAGTAGATGCAATCTTTAATGCTGTTGATTTGCTTAATAAAATTGAGCCATCATCAACACTTCTTTTTACAACCCTTATATTCATAGTATCCGCATTACTATCTTCAAAACTTTCTCCAACAACCTCGGTTACAATAGCATTTGGCGTTTCTGCATTTGTGAAAGAACTTTTATTTATCTTTTTGTTGATTTCGTTACTAAGTGTTGTATTTAATTCTGTCTTTGCAGTTTGAACATCACTTATAAATGCCATCTTTTCTTCTGATGTTGTGCCGTTTGTATCTTTAACTGAAACTTTAGGGTTTTTGGTAAGGCTTGAGTTGTTTATGTCTTTCATTGAGTGGTGCAACTTTAGTGGTATATTTGGGCTTCCCATCTCAACATTTTCAAAACCACCTTCGTTTTTTATAACAACAAGCTGCTCTGTTGTTCCATTACCCCTTTCGCCATACAAAGTATTACCCTCGGCAATTTCTATATCACTGTCTATTGTTTGTATAGTTTCGCTTTCAAGCTTTACATCTTTGGCATTTTCATTATCTATGTATGTTTTTTGTGCTGTTGAAACAGGTTTATTAGCATCACTTGTGTTATCAACATTTCCAAGTCCTAAACTCTCTGCAGTAATATTTGGTATCTCTCCCGCAGTATTTTTATAATTTATAAGCTCATTAAGGGCATTTTTTAACTCCTCAGGCTTATTAACTTCAATTAGTGATAATGTTTTCATTTACCCCTCCTATTTTTCATAACCCTTTATCATTGTTGTTCCATTTCTCGGTGCTAAAAACCACCCTTCTCTTCTATCTTCGTCATGTCTCCACCCTCCGACAAATGCAGTAAATTTCACCCTTAACGGTTCAAATTTAAAAACATCGCTTTCGCCAGAGGGAGTTGTGCTATCTTCGCCTAAAAACACTTCTATACACTGCTTTTGTTTGTTATATTCAAATCTAATCATTTTGCCCGGCTCTATCCATCCATTATTGCCACTATAGTGGTCATCAGCAACCTGACTTCCATTGATAATGACTTTATAGCCATAAAATGCATATTTGTTTAAATATCTACCTTTTAAACGAACTTCAACATCTGCTAATAATTTATTGTCTCGTATGCGATAAATTCTTAAGTGAGCCTCTTTTGTAGGTTTTTTACTTCTGCCTAATGTCGAGTCAAAATCTTTTTTATCTCTACCAATAAAACAACAAAACTTTTTGCAATAATCTTTAAAATCAACATAAGCTTCATAGTTATACCAGCTATTTTCATCACCGCTAAAACTTGGAATTTCAAAACTTTCATCTTTTATTTGAACATGGTAAACAGGGTCAGAAGCTAAATACCCTTTTTCACTCAAAGCTGGATATCTTGATATTAAACTCGACATATTGTTCGTATTTAATATAAAATATTTATCAGATATTGTTTTGTGTCGAGTATTTCCTGTCTCATATACAATTTTTTTCTTCCCAAAACTTAATTGGGAAACAAAATTATCTCCTTTGTATATTGCTTTGATTACTTTATTGCCTTTATAAATCATTATGCCTCCTCCACAAAATACAATGTGTTATTGTCTGCAGAAGTTGGCAGACTGGTAACGACTGCTAGTTTTAAACATCCTGATGGTATATTCCCAGAAGGGTTATTTGCAACAAAATTCGACTGTGTTGCTTTTATTGAATTTGAAGAGTTATTAGCATTCGTTGCATTTCCTACAGTCATATTTGGGAAATTTCCAGTTTTTGTTGCATAAGTATCAGAAATTTTTGCGCCATTATTATCTTTTACTGCTTTATCTGCTACATTTGCATTCGTTGCATTGTCCGCGTTTGTTGCTTTGCCAACCGTCATACCTGTATATGTCCCATTTTGCTTTGCGTAATTTCCTTTAATGTTTACGCCATCTTCATCTGCTTTTGCAGTATCAGCGAGTGTAGCTTTTCCAGCTTTTAGGTTTGCATAAGTTCCATTTTGTTTTGCATATCCATTAGATATGTTTACACCATATTGGTCTGAAACAGCTTTGTCTGCATTGTCTGCGTTTGTTGCACTATTGGCGCTACCACTTGTGGATGCATAAGTCGCATTTTCTGCATTATCAGCATTTTGAGCACTATTGACTTTTTGCCCACCCGAAATAATTTTCGAAATCATTTCCTCGTTATCATTCATTGTTGATAAGTCAGGGAGCCCATCTAAGTCTTGATATTTATTTGTAAGCCCAACTTTAG
Organism: uncultured Clostridia bacterium; assembly: GCA_944384385.1. Classification (GTDB taxonomy): domain Bacteria; phylum Bacillota; class Clostridia; order Christensenellales; family UBA1242; genus UBA5893. The sequence goes on from CALWTG010000003.1 coordinate 6,229, forward strand.
CTAAACCAATTACATGTTCTGCATCAACAACTGATGTGCCTATAATAAAACCCTCTCTCTTTACATAAATACTTAGATAGCCTGCACCATTGTTTTCGTGAAAACATCTAACAGTTGCATCACTTTGTATTTCATATTGATTTACCGATATATAATTGCCATTACTATCAAGCAGGAACATATCCACGCCAACTTCTTTGTAGTTCGTTATTCCATGCGTTTCGGGCGAAACAATAACTTCATACATATCTGTTTGCTCATTGTATTCCCATGTATCCTTATTTAAAGTTAGTTTATATGTTTCTTTAATTTTGCTCGTTTCTATAAAATCTTCTAAGTTCCCATCGACTTGTCCTAAAGCAGTATTTACTTCATCTACAACCCTATCAATTTCTGCTATTGCAGAATTTGCAGCATCAATAATTGGCTGATAAAATCTTCTTTTAATTTCTTCTGCCGAATATCCACGCTCGCTTGGGTTTATTGGTAGTGTTTGAGCCGATTTTCTCGTTATTGCACTTTTTGTTTCTGCGCTTACCTTTTTTACTAAAGTAACTTCATCCATTATCTTACTCCTTTATTTAATCTGTTTATTTTGTATCTTATGGTTATCCCATTGACAGCACATGCACTTTGCGTATCACTGACATATCTAATAATTATAAAATTAAAATTTCTTTCCTTTACCCTAATCGTATTGCTATTTGTGAATGAGCTTTCAAAAGAAAAGTCTTCAAAATCTATATCATTAAAATCAAACCCTTTTGTTCCATAAGTGATAAAGTCTTTTTCTATATTTCTAGTTTGATATCCGATTGTTACTGCTCCTTTTACTAAAGGCTCAGTTGTTATTGACATTCCAAGAAGTGTCTTACTATACATATTTGTTCCTAAATCACAAATAGGAGTAAACCATTTAGATACTACATTTTGTTTAAAGCATATTGTCGCTAGCAATTCTGTTGGCATTGTATAGTTGTATATAACTAAATCTAAGACATCGCCACCTGAAAACTCTTTAATTTGAAATTCGGCATTTTCTGTATCTACATTTGTTACATATAGTGTTTTGTTAGAAAGTTCTTTGCATAACCTAAACCCTAAATTTGTAGGAATAACTTGCGAGCCATTTGCATCTATGAGCTTAAATCTTATGTTGTCTAAGTCGACCTCTCCAATTTCATATTGAGTATCAACCAAAAGCCCTGTCCCATCAACTCTATCAGCATAACATTTTATACCCTGATAAAGCTTTGTTAAAGTTTCTTCGCCAACTGAAATATAGCCATCTTCATCTATTTCGAGTAATTCATTGTCATCTAAAAAGAGTGAATATAATTTACCTTGCGTTATAGTGATGCTACTGCTCTCGTTTAAATCATTGTTAAGACTTAAATTAAATAAAATTTTATCATCAGTAAATGAAACGGATAAATCTCCAGCTTCAGTATCCTGAAATGTTGTGTCTGCATAGTTATTTTCTTCAAATATACAAATATGCCCATCAGTTGTTCCAAACAGTAATTTATTATCAATTTCACACCAAACTCTTGCATTTACATTCGTAAGATACCACCACTCATAGTTAAAGCTATCGCTTATATCTTCATCGGCTTGAAAAGTAAATCTACTATCGCAAACATAAACTACATTTCCTACCGAAAGATAATATTTATCTTGGTAGACAAAGCCACAGGCATCCTGTAAATTTTCTTCTTTTAATAGCTTGACATTGATGTTTCTGCTTCTTTCTCGAAGTCTATAAGCACTTGTTGCTAAATTGTCATACAATTCTAGCCCACGAACACCATTTCTTGTCAAAATTAAATTATCCCCATTTAAACTTGCTGTTGCATATCTTGCATAAATAGTGTCAGTTATGTTCCCGGCATACTTAGTAAATCTAGTTACAAAGCTTATATTCCCTGCATAATCTTCCTCTTCGGTATCTGCTCCACTTATATAATAAATTGTTGCATCTGCACCATTTTTCTCTTTAAAAACTATCAATACTCCATCTGTAGCCCTAACATATCCTAAAATAGCACTGTTGTCACTACCTATTTCATCGTAATTTGTGTCAGCGAAATATGTAAAATCATACATTTCACTCCAAACATGAACATTTTTTCTAGTTTTAGAGCTAGTTAAAAACAACCTATTTGAATTTCCTCCACCACCAAAAAGCGTGCTGAGTGATGCATTTATAATAAAATCATCTTGACCTTCTTCGCTACACTTAAATGTTATAATAATATTTGATGTATCAGCTTCTTGTGGTTTTGTGTTTATATTTAACTTTATTTTGCCATTACCATAATCAATTTCTCCCACTGCATTGATATCATCATTTTCTTTATATAGTTGTGTTTTATCGCTAGTTATCCTATTGTTAATTTTGATGAGTTCTTGGTTGTTTTCTGCATCAAGAGTATATATCTCTATGCTAACATCGCTATTGCTATTTATTTTCATGGTATCAACAGTCCATGTAGCACTGCTGTTATCCACCCCAAGCATTTCATTTTTCCTGTAGGATGACAAAAGATTTACAGCATCAAAGCTTGCCCTGTTTTCATCTGCAACACTATCATTATCTATGTTGATTGTTGTTGTCGGAATATAGGTGTCCTCATTGTCGAACACTCTTCTTAACTCAAAATTTTCACCCCATTTTCCATAAACTAGATAATCACCGCATCCAACTATATATGCTTTGTTTTTGTTTATATAAAGCTGTATTCTTTGACTTATAAGTCTATTTGTATCAATGTTTGCTGGTGTGTAGGTGCAAGTGTTGGTAATATTGCTGGCTATATATCTATTTTTAGAGCTATCCCAAGTTAAACGATAAAATTTAGTTCCAGCATACACTAAAACAATATTTTCATTTTCTATTTCAAAAGAAAAGATGCCATTTATCTCATCAGGCAATTTACACAAACTTCTCCAGCCATTTCGCTTTCTAACAGTTCCATTTTCATATAGCAAGTTTTCTGCAGAGATTGCTCTGTTTTGGGCTACTTTATAAGGAGATGTTGAGAAATCTACACCCCTAAAATTATCAAAGGTGTAAACTTTCCTTTCTTTTAATGATAAGCTCTGACTAACCCTTATACTCATACTATTCCATCCTATAAACTTGATATATATAATTTTGCTTGCTTTGTGTTTGTGCTTTTAAGTCATCAAGACAAGCCTCAAAAATGTTCCTAGCATCAGCAGCAAGATTTGGCTCTTCTTCTTGATATAAATCGCCCTTAATAAAATAAGGTATAAGCCTAGCGATATTGTCAGGAAGCCACATTTCATCAGTATCTTGCACTGTATCATCCATAGTTTTGAGTTTTGGATAATAAATAATGCGATAGTCTGCATTGGCTTTTTCAAGCAATAACTCATTCCCCTCTAACTCATAGGATGCACTGCCATCATACTCTCCATTTGCATATTCAGCACTTACCCTATCAATAACAAACAAATCTTCTATCTTACTTAAATCAAAACGAGAAAAGTGTGTGCCAACTGTAAGCTCATCATCTGTAATAAGTCTTGATTTTGTAGGAACAACACAAGCATTTTCAATTCTATCTAAAGCCCTAGAGATTGCTCCATTCATATTGACAATGTAACTACCATAGTTTTCATCGCTTATCATCCTTTGCAAGTCTTCTATTGCCATATCAAAACTATAGTTAGTAAACATTAGTTTTATAGCTTCAATTTTTATATCTCCAACTTTCATAACTTTCCTCCAAATTGTCTAGGAATAAGGAATTGCACCTTAATCTGCATAAAGCCATTTTCTTTAAACTATTCCCACATGTTAGGCACTGCATCTCATAACTACAGTGCCTTTTTTATTAAATAAGGTCAGCATTTTCAAGCATCTTTTTAATGACATTAGGAACACTTACCTCTTTTCCTCTCTCAATAAAATATGGATACCCGTTAAGTTGAACAGCCACTACCAAGTCCTTTGGGTTTTGTTTATCAATAGGAATTTTGATAGTAACTTTTGGTAGCTTGTCTAGTTTTGCTTTCATTCCACCAGCTACAACATTTGAATTTGTTTTTTTAGCCATAGTTTTATCCTCCTATATTAGCCTTGACTTCCAGCGTCAGAGCTATCACTTGAAGTTGTATCAGCATCAGCTACCACTTCAGTTGCAGCAGAATTTACTCTCATGCATCCAAGAGCATCAAGAATAACTGCTGTAAACAACGCTTTCCAGCCGATTGTGCTGATTTGGTTTAATGGGTCGCTTCTGTCGCTATCATCATCTCTTGCGATTTTGATAATAGATTTTGGCTTGCTACCATTTTCGATATCAACGATACCATAAGCATTTTTACCTACTGCAAGTCCACTATAAATATTTACAGGAGTGCTTGCTTCGTTCTCTGTAGGCTCAACAAGTGAAGTATCAATAAATTTAAAGCCGTGAATACGACCAACTTCACCATCTTCAATGTTTTTGCCATTGTGGTTGTAACTGTTTACACTTTGCCACAACTCATCACGCATAACATCTGCAATTTGCTCAGGTGAGCAGAACATAAGGTAATAGCCATCTTGGAACGGTTTAATGTTGTTACGCTTCATAATTGTTCTTATTTTAAGAACTTCATCAGCTGTAAGCTTGTCTGTAGATGCGATATCATCAACATCAACACCTCCACCAACATTGTAAACATTGGTTGTCTTGAGTAGAACATCACGAGCCACCCTGTCAAGTGTTTCGCCTGCTTGTTCGCCTTCAAGCTCAACTGTTTCAGTGATGATTGGGTCATAAGCTGTTGTTTCAAGAACATCAGTAACTGATACAACATCACCATATTGAGCTACGGTTGCTTTGATAGAACTTACACTCAAGTCCTTTGCTGTAGGAGGTGTTCCTTCAGTAAGTGGTGTAGTTGCTGGTTTAAGTGAGTTAAATTTTCTAAACTCAATAGTTTTGCCATTTCCCTTTGGAATTGGTCTTTTTTGTCCGTATTTTACGAACACAAGATTTGGTAGTGCTCTTTCAAGCAATGTTCTATCATAAAATTCTTTGATTTCTGCTGAAAGACCTGCACTGGTTGTAGTATTTACTGCCATAATTTTATCCTCTCTTTATGATTAAATTTTTTCGCCTCTTTTAACCTTTTCCACCATTTGCTCGAACTCTGCTTTTGACATATCTTTTACGCTTTTAGCAGGTTGTGGAGCTTGGCTTGAAAGTTTGCCCGGCGTTGCTGCATTGTTTGCGAGTAATTGAGCAGCTCTATCTCTTGCTCTTTCTTCGCTTTTTTCTATGAAAGACTGATAATCTGCATAAATTTTAGTCATAGGCATTTTCCCAGCCTTTCCTAAGGCAAAGGTGCGAAATAGGTCATCTTGCAAAAGTTCATCAAGTTTAACATCAGGGTGTTTGGATATAAAATCATCTCTATCTTTTGATATCCACTCCTCTTGACTGCTTGCTTCTCTTTGTGCTTTTTCCTTTTCTTTTGCTTTGTCTTTGAGAAATTTATGATAGTCAGTTATAGGGTCTTTACCCTGCTTTTCAATCTCTTTCATAGTAAGGTATTCTTCTACATCTGCACCATCTTCCATTTTCTCGTGTGTGTATGGGTTTTCCCCGTCTAAAGCTTCTATGATTGCATCATATCTGGCTTTTTCAAGTGCTTTCTTTTGCTCTGCTCTTCTTCGCTCACGAGCATAGTCAGCATTGGTTTTTTGAGATTTTGTCTTTTCTTCACTGCTTTCTTTTGGTTTAGCATCGGCATTCTTTGTGTCTTGTGTCTTATCTTCGCCATTTTCATTATCAGTGCTTGTAAACTCTATCTCATTTTCTTTGCTAGTGTCAGCGATTTCACTAGCTCCTACTTCTGCAGTGTTATCTACAGGCTCGGTTGTTTGCGCTGATTGTTCTTTGATATCTTCCATATCTTACTCCTTATGATTTTCACGCTGTTCATCTGCGAAATTTATAATCAAAGCATTTAGCTTGGACTACCAGTATTAGTTGCTTGCCCGTTTTGTGTTTGCTGTGCCTGTTGTGTCTGTGTTGGCTGTGTATTTATTCCACGATTTCGAGCAACTTCACTTGCCATTTGTTTAGCATCGTTATAAAACTCATTAGTTCTACTTGCAAGCCCTACCAAAATTTGATTTGCTTGTTGCATCTTTGCCGTATATTCTGCTTGCAGAGCCATCAATTTCTCTTTCAAAGTCCTATTCTCATTGACTATTGTCTGAGCATTATTGATTGTCTGTTCTTGCTGTTTAAGTATCTCGGATGCTTGCTGTAATTGCATTTGTAGTTGTTGCAATTGAGCCGTTACTTGAGCGATTTGGCTTTCTTCTTCGTTATCTATGTATTCAAGCAACTTTTCTCTATTGGCTATTGCGTTGTCAGGATAGCATTTTATATATGTCTTAAGGCTAATTGAGCCTTTAGCGAAAAGCCCATCAAGTATATTGATATCAGCAACATCACTCATAACTGTTCCAGCCACTGCCTCCGCCACCACATCAAAGTGGACATTGTGATAATCATCACTGCTAAATTCATCTGCCTTTAGCTCGCCGTCCTTATCTTCATCTTTATATTGAAACTTTTTGTCTTTATAGAAGAAACGCATAAACTGCTCTAGTATCTCGCCAACTTCTTCCATTCCACGCCAAAAGTTCTTTTGTAGGTCTTCAATAGGTTTAAGTGCTTGTGCTTGCAATTGCGCTATAGCAGCACCACTCATGCCAGCTGATATAATCTCGCCATTCATAACCTCACTGCTACCTATAGCAACTCTTGTCAAGTCAGCAATTTTGTCAACCAAGTTTACACTTGCCTGTGTCATTCCTTGCTTGCTTGCAAATCTTATACCATTCCCAGTCTTGCTATAATCTGTAATAACTTGTCCGGGCTTATTGGTTATCTTTTGTCCACGCAGTGCATCAGGAGCAACTATTATAGGGCTCATCCCTTCATTTTGCGCCATAAGTATTTGTAAACCCAAAGTCCAGTTAATTGCTTTTTGATTAGGTATTATTGTTTCTACCTCTCCTCTGCCATATATTGATTTATCTCTATTCTTCCAAGACTTGAAAACAATAGGATAAACACTTGCCTTTTGCTTGCGTATGTATTTGCTTGAAGGCTCTTCTTTTTCTTCTTCATCTTTTTTGCCCTCAATTGCGTTTTTGTATTTCTTAACATTAGGTGTAAATGGTCTAGCTTCATTAAATATGATTGCTTTTGTTGCTCTTTCAAAATACACTTCGCCTTCATGCCTAAAGAAACGAGTTAGCACTGTTGCATATTTAGTGGTATCACTCTCCACTTCGTGATAGATGCTATCGCTATCATCATCGGTTATCTTAGTTTTATCAACACCTTCATCGGCTATTTCTCTCAGCTTCTCAACATTCTCACGAGATACTATCATAACCCACTCTTGTTTTTGCACATCCTTTTCACTAGGGTCAGCAAACAACACATTTGTTGGGTCAATCAATTGTGATGCGATATCGCCTTCAATCAGCCCGTCAAGCCCTACTACATCCTTGTCCCAGTAAAAATATTGACACCAAGAACCTTTGATTATTCCATCGAGAACTGCCTTATTGTTCATTTCATCTTGTTTAAGCCTTGCTTGCTGATATTCTGCAAAGCGATTAAACTTTTCTACATCAACATTTGGGTCATCACATTTATAAACAATCTTGATAGGACTAGATAAAACTTGTGATTTTTTGTTATTGCAGTTCATCTCTACAATATTTACAACTGGTCTAGGAAAGAATTTTGTGTCTTTAGTTGGTTTAGCCCACTGGTCGCCCTCATAAAAGCGAACACACTCTGGTATAGTTGTAGGCAAGCCTATTGCGTTTTGATAAGCAATGGCATCTCTATACCAAGTGTTTAATTGCTCTATAGTAGCACCTATCTTTTTTTCGTTTTTTGTTTTACTCATCTTTCTTTCCCTCGCCAAAGAAATATTCCTCATAAATCTGCTCTGCAGTCTTTCTGTTTGTTATATCTTCAATATTGTTTTCGAGTGTTGTTGATACTTCGTTTAATTTATCTTTAATGGACTTTATCTTTTCATCGGTATTGGCTTTACTATCAGCTATACTTTGCTGCAAACTACCAATACGATTGTTGAGCTTTGTTATTGTTTCAAGTAGTTGTTTATACTTTTTCCTTCCTAAAATTACCATTCTACATACACCTCATCATCTTCATCTTCTTCGTTTTCAAAGAACTTCTCCAGTCTGCTCTTTGGTTTATGGACTGGCTCGACCTTTATCCAGTTGACATCTCCCTCTTCTATGGAGATATAGTTTGCAATCGCTTTAGCCATTACCAAGTCATCATGGTAGCCTTCTTGAGCCTCTTGCTTGCCATTCTCTTTGCGAACAAATGTAAGCATTTCTCTAAGTGTTGCGATATCACACTCTGCAGCCACATTTTCTCTCATTGTTGTTACTAGAGATTGCAAGATTATTGGTTTGGTTAGTCTGTTTGTTTCAAAGCCAAAGACTTTTTGTATTTCTCTTGTAGTCGTTTCGTATCTTTTCCTTTGATAAAGATTTGGATAGTCTAACTCAACAAGCTCTTTTGTTGGAGCGTAAGAGTAGTTAGTTTCAAGTCCTATTAGTGCATCATGATAATACTTGCCTAGACAATAAACTTGGTCTGCATACTTGTCCTCATCTATTCTTTGCTTTCGCAGTGTGGCTACAGTTTCTTGCGTGTCATCAGCCACAACCTTTGCTGTGTAGTAGTCAAGCCCTAACCCTGCAGTATCGCCACCTATGGTGTATCTTCGCTTTGCAATAATCTCATTATCAGCATTGCGTTTTACACTAGGCTCCTCATGTATGGTTATTAAGCCATTTTCTTTTTCAATAAACTTGATGTCGCTTATTCTCTTGTCAATGGCTACCACTTCACCTTTTTCGTTCTTTACTGGATGCATTGTTTTCTTATACTCAAACTCTCCACGCTTCCAGCCACTTATAAGTGGTCTATTATGCTCGATTTGACTTACGATGATATCTTTATCAAAGATACATTCACCACTTGCTAGGAAAGCTTCTTCAGGGCAAGATGGATACTCTTGTTTAAATGTGTTTACATCATTACCACAGCTGTTCCTTATGCACCATCTACGCCAAGCTATTTGCTCATTATCAAGATTGTAGAGTTTCTTGAGTTCTTGCTCTTCTTCTGTCAGCTCCAGCTCGCCACATGGTAGCCTATACTCATCCAGCTCCCACCAAGCACAGAATAGTGGCTCAAAGTCATTCTCACCATCGCAAGCTTTGTCCCATAATTCTTTGAAATAGTCATAACCCTTTGCAGTGCTCTCAATAATAATTAGAGTATTTGGTTTGTTTGGAACAGCTTGTAATAGTCCATCAAGTATCTCTTTCGCATGTGTCCAAGAAGAAACTTCACTTAGATGCAAGTTTTGAAAGGTATCACTTCTTCCTATACCATCGCCACCAGCAGTCATACATTTGACTTTGGAACGCAGTCCATTGCCTTCTCTATCATCAAAGATAATCTCTTTAGCATTGGATGCTTTGGTTTTAGGTTTAAGTTGCTCAGGCAATTCTTCCAAGAAAAGCTTTGACATATTAAACAAGTTTGTTGTCGCATCATCTTTGTGAGCGATTATGCCACTATTTACATTCGCTTTAGTGGCAGTGCGCTTGAATAATATCGCCTCTGTGAGTGTAGAAAAGCCCATTTGTCTTGCTTTGAGAATAATAACTCGCTGTGGTTTCCCAGCTTCACTCTGTCGCTTTAATAAGTCGTAGAGTTTTAATTGAGGTTTATTAAGCTTAAAAGGAATAATCTCGCTATCCTTTGTCTTAATCTTTAAAAACTCCTCAATATACTTTTTTGTGTTAATATTCACTCTTATCCTCTACTTTCTTTATTAAGTCCTCAAGCCTTAGGTTGCCCTCAACTCTGCTTGTAGGCTCATTGCTTGCCAGTGCTTGTTTGTCATAGATAGTCCCCAGCACTGTAGCAATCTTGCCCACATCTTCAACTTTAATGGTGCTTATCTTTCTATAAAGCGCTTTCCTTTGCTCTTGCGAAAGGTCTTTATTGTCTAGTAAAAGTATCTCTTCTAATAGTTGGTCTATTTTATCTTCGCTGTATAATGCACGCTCAATTCTTTTCATAAGTAGGTTTTGTGTCTTTTCTATAATCTCCCATGCATTATCAACAAACTCAGCTTTCTTTTTCTTACGAAGTGCTACGAGGTCTTTATCTTGTGGCACATCCCCAGTATTTGCTTGCTCTAAAAACTTTTTTTCCCAAGTCTTTACTGTGGTGTATTTCAAGCCAAGGTTGTCAGCTACGAACTTTGCATTGTTGTTTGTTGCCAAAAGTGCAAGAGCCTTTTCTTTTATGTCATCATTAAATTTCTTGCCCCTTTGCGACTTTTCCATTAAAATTCCTCCTACTTTTACTAATAATAAGTATAAAAGCAAAAAAGGGACATTTAGGGACATCTTTTGAAAAACAAAAAAGAGAGCTTTACAACTCTCTTCCATTTGTGATATCTGACAGCCTTTCGATACTCCGATGCACTATCCGTTTTATCTGTCTTTCGCAGTATGCAATCTTACGACCACATGTGCTATATGATTTCCCATTTATGTAGCACTCTGTCATTACTTCAGCTTCAAGTGCTGGTAAAAGGCTAAACAACTGCTTATATTTTTGAGATTTCTCATTGATTATGCCACGCTTGTTTAAGTTCCGTATCTCTCGCAGTTCGTTTTTAATTTCTTTGATATTGCCCATGCTACCCTCCTATTATTTAGAGTTTTTGTTTTGCAGTGCGTTTTTTATCTCCTCAAGTTGTTTATTCAAATTGCTCATAGCACTTGTAATTGATTGGCTTACAATATTGATTGCATCTATTACGCCTTTGTTATAAGCCTTATTTAATTGTTCATTAAATTGCTCTTGGCTTATAATAGATTTCTTATCATTCTCTGACATCTACTTTCCCTCCTTTTAATTTGCTGGTAACTTGCCAGTAACTTGCTGATAAAATATATTTTCAAAATCTATCCTATCTTCATTATAAATTTTGTAGTTTATATCTCTCAGAACATCACACGCTTCTTTACAAGCCTTTTTCCAAGTATCTCGGTCTTTCTTTAAGTCATCCATTTCCTCGCAAATAGCAAAATCTCTACCTTGATTTTTAGAATAATCATCAAGAAAACACTCAATTTCTTCCACACTCTCAATACCATATTTTTCGAGTATATCTTCGAGTTTGCCCAACTTTTCACAAACTTCAGTTATATAGCAAATTTCCTTTTTACAAGAATAACAACTTGAAAATTCACCACACTTATTTATTGCCTCGTGATTTTTATCCGTCAATCTCTCTGCCATATTATACCTCCCAAATAAGTTTATCTTGTCTAAAATCTTCACCCATAATATCACGCAAACTTTCTTTCATGAATATTCTAACTTTTGCTTTGTCGCATTGTTTAACTATATCATCTATCCATTCTTTCTTAGGTATAACTTTACCTTTTCTATTGCCTGTTTCTGCACCGATAATAACTTGTTTTACATATAGATTATATTTTAATGAAGATAAATTTATATGTTCTAGTATAGGTTCTATGCTTAAGAAATCGTATTGTTCCAGTCCATTAAAATCATCATCTCTCGTTAACGACATGCCAATAAAAATATTTCTGCATTTATCAATACTTCTCAAAGTCCAAATCGTGCCTATACCATTATTTAAACCACTTTTACATTTTGTTAAGAATATATAATTATGTTGAGGGTTTTTGCTCATTGCCTTAAATACTTCATAACCCCATTTTGCTTCCCACCAACCAACATCACTCATACTATCCATAAATATCGATTTAGGCTTTTTAGATTTTAGTTGCTCAAGTCTTTCAGGAAAGAATTGTGGTTCGTTCCAGTCTTTGATAAAATGAAAGCGGTTATTTATTTTTCTTGCATAGCAGTAAGGACAGCCATTCTTACAACCAACAACAGGGTTTATTGTGCAATCGCACCAATCTATCTTTGTTTGTTTCATTCCCCACCTCGCAGTTCTTGTAGTTTTTTCTCGGCTTCGGTTTCTGTAGCGAAAACATATTTATCTTCCCATAGTTGCTCACTCATACTCTTTCTCCAGTTCTTGCATATAAGTCAGCACTTTTCTATAAGCGATGGCAACCTTACAATTTTCTTCATCGCTAAACTTTTTACTAACTCTTTCTTTTAACTCAGCCCAGCGCATTTTTTGGCTAGTTACTTTAGTTTGCAAATCAGCTTCTTCCATTAAACATTTATGATAAAGTGAAGAATATTCTTCGAGTTCCTGCTTTTCTTTCTTGAGCCTTCTTATTTTCTTTTTACAAGCAAAATAGTGTTGCCATTTCTCTTCTGCGCTATATCTTCCAAACTTTGCCTTTAACTCTGATTTTTTCATTTTCCCTCCTTTTTATCTTCATAGATATAAACTTTTCTAAATCTATATCTAAAAAACAAACCTTTTTTACCCATAACAATAGGCTTTGTTTTGCCATCTTCAAAAATGACTTGTTCTTTGTCGATATCAACTCTGTAGCTAGGCACTTCAGCCAATATGTATTTTTCTAGTTTTGACTGATATTTAAAGATTAAGTATAAATCAAAGGCACACACATTTATAAGCACAAACCAGTCAACCAATGTCAATGATGCCCAGTCAATAAAGCCGCTACCCAAGAAACAAATTGTAGCTATGCCAATAGTTCTAAATATGATAACTATAATTGCAAAATACCAATACTTCATTTTTGTCATTCCAGCGACTGCACAGAGCGCATCATCCGGGAATATAGGAAACAACAACATAAGTGGCAGTAGCATTTTTGATTTCATATCTAAAAGATTTTGAGCTTTCTCTAAACTGCTTTTACCCACCAGTTTCTCAATTGTTTTTTCGCCCAATGTATTGCCAAGAAAAAACATAAGAGAAGATGCAAGAAAAACTGATATTGTGCTTATAATAAAACCATATAAAGCACCAAACAACACAATTGATATTGCTATAAATGTTGCTGATGTTCCCGGCATAAAGCATAATAGTGTAGCACTAATTACAAATAGTAAAATAAACACTACCCAGCCCCATGCTCCACATCTTTCAACAAGTTCTCTTAAGCCTTCTAGGTCGGTTACCCCTAGCGCTTTAAGTGCGAAATATACCCCCACACTCAAAGCAACTATAACCAACACTGTTATTAAAATTTTAACCCAGTTTTTCATAAATCTTCTCCTATCATTTGTCTAAAAATTGCCATTAAAACATTGACAACTATACTATCTCCAGCGAGATGATAAAGACTTGCATTGCTTTGATTTTGTGCAACCTTATCAAAATCTTCATCTTTTACACCCATAAGTCTAAAACATTCTTTAGGTGTAAGTTTTCTTATCCTTAAATTACTTATGTATGCAAATGAGCCACATCCGCAATCATTACCACAACTTGTTGATAATGTTCCAGCAATTCCATCTTTTAATGGCCTCGCATTATATAAGTCAACAAACTCGGGTATTTCGCCATTATTGTTCTTTATTGTTTCAGCAAGTTTCTTATCAACGTATTTCTCTTGTTGCTTTACAACCACACCCAAACAATCGCATCTTGTATCTAGTGTTGGACTGCAATCGTGGAATTGATTATTTTGAATATACATATTATCCATTCTGCTTTTTGAATAGCTATGTCGGATAACATCATTCTCTACCACTCGATTATTTACTATAAGCGAGTTACATAGTTGTCTTTTTAAATTATCTTCAACTGCATACAACCCAGTTTTTGCACCCATTCCACCACCATTTGCAACAAGACTAACAGAGATGCCTTCAGTGTCATAAACTCTGTAGCCTTGTGGTTGATTTTGTGTAAGTTCCATAAGTTGTGGCTCAACTACACATTTAGGGTCTTTATAATCTCTTGCCATTATTGTTGGGCATATCCCATCTTTAGGTATTTTGTTCTCAAGCTTGCTTGATGTAAAATTAGTTTTTAAGCTACCTTCTATCGCTTTACTGCTCAAATAATATTTTTCATCAACTTCTTTTTCGAGAATATCTTTGAGCCTTATTTCCAATTTTTGTTTTTTAGGAAACTCATACAAATAATCACCAAGCAAACTAACCATAAAGCATCTTTCTCTATTTTGTGGCACGCCAAAATCTTTCGCATTTAACACTTGCCAATAGCAGTGGTAGCCTAACTTTTCCAGCTTTTCTAGCCATTTTGCAAAATGTATTATATTTTTACTACCAATAACATCAGGAACATTCTCCATAAGCAGTATTTGTGGTAAGTTCTCACACTCATCAAGTATCCTTTCAACTTCCCAAAGCATCCCGGACCTCGTGCCACTACCTTTCTCCATTCCTTTGCCCAGTCCAGCTTTTGACAGGTCTTGACACGGAAATGAATAAGTCATTAGATAGCAATATTTATCTACATCCACAATTTCTAAATCACTTGCCTTTACTTGTTGAATATTAACTAAATTGTGTGAAGCTTTAATATTATTATAAATTTGTCTTTGTTTTTGCTCGCCCAGTCTTTTGATTTGCTCTCTTGTCATAGGCTCATTATAATTTGCACTTATGCCTTTACTTGTAAGATAATCTATCATTTCGTCTTGCGTTAAATTTTTAGAGTAGTCTGTTATATCATCTTTGAAATGCAAATCTTTTAATGCTTGTATGCTCTTTACAGCCCATTCGCAAGTTTTGTAATGCTCAAAATTTATGTTTAAATATTTAAGTGCAAGTGCTTGACTGTCATAGCCACTAAACAATGATATAAGGCGGACTGGCTTGTTGAGTTTAAAAGGCATTGTTCCATCGAATATACTTCTCTGCATTTTATCCTCCTTTGCGTGCCCTTTCGTGCACTTTGATTGTTTTGATTAAAGACAAAAGCAGAGAGCCACCGCACGAGTATTGTTGGCATAGTTGTTGTTGACATACCCAGTGTTATTCCAGGGAGCAAAAGTGTTAGTGGTGTAAGGGTTAGGAGAACGAAGCCATGTCCATGTATAAGGCAGATTTGAGTTTTTAAAATATTCATAAATTTCACCCTCACCCTCACAAGAACAATCAGTAGTTCCTGCTATCTCAATTTCGCTAGGTAAGAAAAGTTTGTCCGTTGTTTCCACTATTTCTTCACTTTCGCCACCAGCAGAAGTCTTTTTCTTTACTGGTAAAATTAGTGCTTGTAAGTCGCTTGGTAACAGCTTATAAAATCTAGGCATGTAAGTATTTCGCATCTTGCTATCTTTCCAGCCACCCACATTTGTGCATTCTTCATTCATCTCATACTCGCCATCAACATAAAACATAAATGTGGCTTTTGCTTTTGTTGCTGGAGAATAATCAGCACGAACATCATGTGGGTTTAAGCTAATCAATTTTGCTTTCACTTTCTCGCCAGTGTATAACTCAAACTCTTTTTCATCCCCAACTCTTAATACTCGTTCAGCATCGCCTGAGTATAAAATTGTTTTTATTTCGCTCCATGATAAGTCTTTTAGCTTTTTAAGTTCGCCTTTTAATTCGGCAACATAATTGTCGATTGTTTCCAACATAGCATCTTCGCCATGCACATTGTTTAATCTATTTTGCAATTCTTTGATTGCATTGATAACTTCGTTATTCATAATTCCTCCTAAAAAATTGAAGTTTCTTGCTGTTCAGTTAGCCTATAGCTTGTTCCCTGTAGTTTTATTTTTGCTGTGGACATTGCAGCAATTCTATCCACAGTCTTTTTCATAAGCCCACAATTTTCAACCAAGTCAACTAAACTTTCATTACTGGAGAATATTGTTGGCTTTTTGTTTACATATCTAGCATTTACTACATCGTAAATTTTGTCTTGCAACCATGTCTTTTCTCCGTTCTTAACCATTTGTTCTGTGCCTATATCATCAATTATCAAAAGGTCTATTGTTGCAAGCTTTTCAATAAAATCGCTTTCAGTGATAGAATTATCGCTAAACGATTTTTTAATTTGTTTTGAAATTTCAAAGAAATTTGTAAATAAAACTGGTATCATTTTTGCTAAAAGATAATTTCCGATGCAAGCGGTGAGCAAACTTTTGCCAGTTCCGACATCGCCATAAAGGTAAATTCCTAACCCTTCTTTTTTAACATCTTCCCACCTTTCGCAAAAATTTTTGCATCTTGCAACAGCATCAATAAAATCTTGAGGTCGGTTTAGGTCTAAGCTATCAAAACTAGCATTTTTGTATCTTTCGCCAAGCAAACTCGCTTGCTTTAGTTTTTCAAAACGCATAAGTCTTTGCTTTTTCTGTTCTAACTCTCTCTGCTCTTCAAGAGCTTGCGATTGACATTTGCAAAGACAACCAGCTACAAATTTTCCATCTTGCCAATATCTTTTGCCTTTACAGTGCTCGCAAACCAGCTCATAATTTTCCGTTAGACAATCACCCTCTCGCATTTTGTATCTAGCAAAATAATTTTTTCTTGCAGTTAAGAGCTCTTCTTCGCTTAAAGGCTCATTGCTTGTTTCAAAAAACATTTTTGCTAACTCCCCCATGCTTTCGCCTCCTCATCTGACACTTTTTCTTTTGCTGTTTGATTTGCTGGAGAGATGTTTTGGAGCTTTGCTTTCCGTTGTCTTTCTTCTTTCAAAGCATCAAACACCCATTTTTGTATTGCAAGATTATCACTCTTGCACTTATAGCCTTTCATCTCCCTATGGTAACTCAAATACTCTATTGCCTCTTTACCATCAGGTCTTGCAATTAAGCGATTGTATTCATCTTCAGTCAAAAGAACATTTTTGAATTGCCCATACTTGTGTTTAACTTTTTTATCAGGGAGTGAAAGTGAGCTCTGCTCGCTTTCTTTTACTCTCGTTAGAGAGTTTTCTTTATTTACTTTAATTTCTTCTTCTATTTCTATTTCTTTTTTAGGAACACACTCATCACTTACCACTACCGTAGTGCTACCGTAGTTGTCATTTACTCCTACTTTACTTGTCAAATCTTGCTCTTCTTTACCCATATTTTCAGCAGGAATTTGGCTTGGTGTAGGCTTATTTATGGTTTGAAATTTGTCCCATTTTGTAAGCTGATAAAAGCGTTTCCCATCAACTTCATAGAAACGAATAGACATTTTGCCCTCTATCTCTTTGAGTGCTTTTTCAACATCGTTTACAGAGAGTTCTTCATCGTATGCAAAAAGGTGAGATTTTAAATAGGCAACATTTGCTTTTCCACGACCTTCATCATCAGCATTTGAAAATAGTCCTATCCAAAGCAATCTTCCAAGATATGAAAGCTTTGAGAAATCTTCACTTTCCCAAATTGATGGGTCAATCATTCTTTTTCTTGCCATTTAAACCTCCTTTAAGATGTCTAAAATAATTCTTCCAGCATCTTCTTTTTTGCATTGTATAAACTCGATATTATGTTTTTTCTTCCAAGCTTCAATAATCTTCGCCATAATATCGGCAGTAATTTTCATTCGCTTGTTTTGCCAAGTTTGCAGTGGCTGTTTTGTTTCAACTAAAATAAACATCTTTCCGCCACATTCATCCAATCTTTCAAGTTCTCTCTTAAATCGTTGGTGATTTTTGCCACAATTACCAGCAAACTCATTCCAGTCAGCCTTTCGTTCAATAAAAACATTTGGCTTGTCCAAGTTGCAATAATCACCTATAGAACAAAGGTCATTTACTATGTAAGCAAAATCTAATTCCTTAACATTCTTAACCGACTTTTTATCAACTTTTGCAAGCCCTACTTGATTGAAATATTGCAAGATGTGGTCGTTTTTCTTTTCTCTGTTATCAACCTTTATTCTCATGCTGACACCTCATAGATATCAACATGAAAGAATTGAGCGCCATTGATGGCAAATTTACTAACATTATCAATAAACATGTATTGACCTTCAACTGCTGATGCAATGCTTTCTGCCCACTCTCGTTTTATTTCTTGCGTAACCTTTTCGCCATTCCACTTGATAAACTCGGCTATACATTTCTTTTCTTTCATTTTTTGCTCCTTTTATCACTTATAAGGGTGTTTTTTAGGCTAAAAAGGCAAGCTGTCATCATCTATAGGTTCAAGCTCTGGCTGTGTCTTTTCTTGCACTTTAACGCAGTTTTCTTTAACAATAAAATCTGCATTTAGAGTATAATAAGTTTTTGTTTCACCATCCTTATCAACCTTTTGGACTTTCAACTGACCACAAGCAAACACATGGTCGAATTTTTTAATTTCTTCAGGCTTTCTATTCCACACAGTTACATTGATAACCTCTGCATCTTTGCCCATACTTACTGGTATTTCATAAAAAGTTTTGTCTTCAAACTCTTTTGTTCTCATATCATTGATAACCATACCAGCAACTACACAATCGTTTTTCTCGCCATTTCTTTTTATAAACATCGTTTTATTCCTCCCCTAAAATATCTTTTAGACTTTTTGGTAGTTCTCCAAGCATACCTTCTATACCTGTCATCAAAAGTTCTTTCTTTATACTATCTAAAGCCTCAACAAAGCCTATTATAGTTTTAGGAGTAAAAGCGCCAGAGCAGTTTACACCCGTTCTATCGCCCTCATCCCAAATAACAACACACGCTTCGGTGTTCTTGTTTAAAACAAAATCGTTTTTATCACCCTTCATTGAAACTTTGATTTCTATCTCAGTTTTTTTATTTGTTTTTCCAACATATTTAACAAAATCTTCTTTTTTCATAATTACTCTCCTTTTATACCCTTTAAGTTTTCAATTTCAGCTGGCGTAAGGGTTTCAATTCCCAGCTGTTTTGCTTCATCAATAGTGCCCTCAATAAGCCTTGCCATTTCAGCACTATCAAGAGTGTGTGTTTCTTTGTAAATCAAATATTTTACAAAAGTTTTATTGTTTTCAATGCACTGACCTATTGGCTTTGCATATTTAAAAAATCTAGTTATAGGAACTTCTTTTAAAGCTTTAAAGCCAGCCTTTAAGCCCTGTTCATCGCTTGCAATTGTTCCATAGTCAAAAACAAGTTGTGTTTTTATTTCATCAGCTGATTTGCCTAATGCTTTCGCAATCTTATCAACAAGCACATGAAAGTATGCATTTGCATCTAAGCTTCTTCTTTTTCTATAGGGCTTTATTTCGCAAATATATGGCTTTTCTTTTATTAAAGGCAAAATATTCATCAGCTCATTTTGCACTGCCAGTATATCGGCTTGTTCCTTTAAAATGATTTCCATACAACTATCCTTTTAGTGTTATCCTTACGGACGCTTTTGTTAGACTGCTTTTTAAGTATTCAGCAGCAATTTCAGGTTTTTCTTTCTTCAATCTTGCTGTATCAATTGTTTCTTTTGGCACTGGAGCAACATAGGTAATTCTAAACATGTCATTGTCTATCATTTTTGTTCCAGTTTCCTCCATCTTTTCAATAAGATAATTTCTTAATTCGCTTTCGGCTTTTTCTAGTTCTTTCTTCCTATCGTCAAGTTTTTTCAGCTCAGTTTGCACTGCTAAAATCTTTTCTTCTTCGGCAATAGTAAGCTCAAATTTTTCTTCCTGATAAAGCTCACAATTTCTTTCACATTCAAGCAGTTTCTCTATTTTTGCAACTGGCACTGGAGTTATTTCAATTACCCTACAAGTATCAGCATCGGGAAAGTGGAAACATATAAATCGTTCATAAATTGTGTCGTTTGTTAGATAAGCATACACACTCAATTGCCACGCAACAGCATCTTTATGGAGTGTTGCAGTAGTTTTGAAATCGCCTATAAATGGCAATTCATTTTCGCCTATTATCCCGGCTACATCCACAGTCCCGGCTATTTCATCATTCCAAACCATAAACTCACTATTTTGTGGAATAATCTTCTTAATTTTGCACTCAGCAATAAAAGCCTCTAATTCTCCAGTAAAGCCCACTTCACCATGCTTGATATATTTTTCAAGCTCTTCATGAACAACTTTTCCTCTTTCAGCTTTAGCTTTTAAAATATCATCACTAACTGTAGAATAATCAGGAGCTAAGTTATGCTTTTTAAGTAATTGAGTAACCGATACCAAATCAATTTTTTCGCCATTATCTTTAACTAAAGTGTATTGGTGTTTTTCTTCATTAAAAATAACTTTATCCATTATTTCGCCCCCTTCCCACTGTTGTTTTGCTTTGTTTGTTTTTTGATAGCTTCGTCTGCTTGCTTATATGTTATTTTTTCAACTGCATCAACCTTGTAGTAAGCAGCCATTTTATTTAGCCTTTCTTCATCAAAGCCCAGCTTTTTAAGCTCTTGTATTTGTGTTTTTGTGATAAGTTTTTCGGTTTTTTCTGCTTTATCGCCTTTATTGGTAGTATCACTATCTACATTGTCATCTAGAGCAAGCAAGCCATTTAATGCATATTTCCTAGCATAAGAGCTTGTAGAGCCTGAGGTCTGGCTTTCATCCATCTTTGGCTTTGCTTTTGGTGGTTCTTGGGCATACGCAACTGCTGATACATTTTCCTTGTTTTCAATATCAACCAGTGTTGCAGTTGCTTTAATATAATTTTTATCTCCAGCATTTGCCAGCTCATCGTTGAGCAAAATCACACAATTTAGTTCCTTTAAAAAAGGCTTTAACGCTTGCAAAATATCTTCGCATGAGCGGTATTTAAACTCTCCAAAACTGTTGAATTTATCTTTTGTTACAGTAAGTTCGGTTTGTATTTTTAATAATTTTTCATAAATACTCATTATTCAGTCCCTCCTTGTGCAAAAAAGTAAATAAGCTCGCTATTAGAAGGTTTTTTATTGATACCTACTGAAGCATATTGTTTTATCGTTATTCTATTTGCCACTATATGCCTAATAGCTCTTTCAACTCTAGATGCAGATGTTTTAAATTCTTTTGCAAGCATAGGATATAAATCGCTTGTAACTTTCATTTTTCCTTTTTGCTTTACAATTTCTACCGCTCTAACAAGCATGTTAAAGCCACTTAAGTTGGGGAAATTCCCTGTTTCGATTAAAAATTCTTTTATTGTCATTTTTTCTCTCCTATTAAAAATTGATTTTCTTGAGAGAATGGTATATAATAATGGTGCGATGTGGTTTGGCTATTTACCATTCTCATCTAAAGCTGACATGCAGTTAGAGTGCGTGTTAGCTTTTTCTTTTTTACTGACTATTGCAAGCTGTTTTTCAAATCGCCTCCAACAATGCCAAGCAAAATCTTTTAAGCTGTGATAGCCACATTTTTCTAAATTTTCTTGTGTAAATGTTTTTCTTGCCTCATCGGGTAACCTTACCGAAAATTTATACACTGCTGGTTCTCTTCTTGCTGTTACACATAGGCTTTTATCTTTCTTATCTTCTCGAATAGATAGATATATTTCGCCACGCTCATAAATGTCTTCAATTTCACAATTCAACTCTTTGCATATTGCTTCAAGCATTTTTGGAATAGGAATACACTTATATCTTTCAAAATTGCTCATCATTGGTGCATTTGTTCCAACTCTACTAGCTAAGTCTGCCTGTTCTATGCCACACTCCCGCCTTCTATCTTGCAATTTCATGCCATCACCTCCTTCTAGGCATATTCACTATGCTACTTTTGCAAGATAATCTTTAATTGCAACACGAACAATATCGCTTAAAGATAAGCTTTCTTGTTTTGCGACTTCAATGAGCTTGCTGTGCATCTCACTTGTGATGTAAACACCCAAACACTTTTTATCGCTTTTAAGTTGCTTGCCACCATGAATGTTCCCTCTCATGTTTTTACCTCCTTTTAAATAAAAAATAAGGTTCGTCAGTTAAGACGAACCCTATAATAAAAAAGTCCCATTGTCTTATCTGACAATGAGATTATCGCATATCATTTTTGCTTTTTATGAAAAAAAATACAAACTCTTGCAAATTCACAGCATTGATGGTATACTTAGCAGTAAGGAGTAATATATGAAAAATACCGTTTCAAAAGGAATTCTTTTTTATATCTTTATGCTCATCGCCGTTGTCCTTGGCGTTCTTTGTATACTGGGCGCAATTCTTATATTCTCACCTGGCACGGAAATATTTGGCATGAGCTATTATGTAAATCACACAAATCTACCAATCAAAACCACACTAGATGGCAATGAAAATGCAATAAATATTGATGATCTTTTTGACCGTGGTCAAATTGAAACAATTTCCGTCACAACGAACTATGCAAACATGAGCATTGAAACACGAGAAGAAGGCTTCGTTAGATTTGTGATTGAGCCAACTCTCACTGGCCTTGTAACAAGTGAAAACAAAGACACATTTTCATATTCATGCTCTTATGACAGTACCACAAAGACACTTAGTTTAAATGTTTTGGCTCCAAAAATGTTATTAGCTTTCAACAATTCAATAGATGTTGTTTTGAGCATACCTCAAAGCATAGTAAACACAAACCTAAATATTAACTTTAACACACAGAGCGGAAAATTTTTTGTTGGCAACAGTGAACTTGATAATTACACACTCAAAAGCCTTAGCGTTGTATCAGAAAAATCATCAACAGTAACACTAGGATTGCACACCGTAATATCTGATGAAATTTCAATAAATGTCCCTTCGGGAAACATTCGCTTAAAAAACAACATAACAACAAACATATTAAATATAGATTCTGACTCGGCAAAAATCGAGACGAAGAACATCAATGCTCACGAAATAAATATCGACACGGTAAGCTCTTCAATAAATATGGAAGACATAACAGTTGAAACAAAATTCAACTATAATGCAAATCGAGGAGTATTGATGATTACCAAATTAAATGGTAATCTTAACAATTCAGAAGATGTTATCATATCCAACATCTCAATAGGAACTGTTAATGGTGAAGTTCTATTGCCTAGGGCTAAATCATCAGACATAAAAATTGACGAACTAAACGGGAAAGGTACAATAAGCACAGAGTCTGGCAATGTGACAATAAAAGAAGCAAAAGGAATTTTGTGGGTCACAACAGAGTCTGGAAAAATTGATGTAAACATTAACACAATGACAGACCTTGACACAACTTCATATAACGAAGAACAAGGAATAGTAAATTTAAAAACACAAAGTGGAACAATAAACATAAATGTTGGAAATTTGCTTTTGAAAAATTATATCAAAACAACAAGTGGTAAAATAAATTGCAATATAAGTGCAGAACTCAACCTCATTATTGATTACAACTGTGCAAAGAATGCACCAACATTATCAACGGGACTTTCAAGTGGTGAAAGTGCAAATCAAGGTTCGATCAGTATGGGCAGTTCAAGTACCAATAACAATATAATCATAAATAACGAAAAAGGCAAAACTTCAATTCAAGACACATATGTTGTAAAAACAACAAAATAGAAAAGAAAATAAGATAAATTTCAGTAATTTTTGAGATTTATCTTATTTTTTGTTTACTTTTCACCTTAAAATAGTTTTTCCAAACATCTTTATCTAGTCTTTCATCAATGTTTTTAATAGTGATTTGATTTGGTGCAATCTTGTCTAATTCGCTCCAAAGTATCGGTGCAGAAATTGACGCCCCATCACGTGCCCTAAGTGAGTATGGAGCAACACTTGTCTGCCCTTTTTTATTGCGTAAGTAATCTATAAAAATTTTGCCATGCCTGTCTTCTTTTCTTATGCTAGTCGTGTAGTCGTCTGGCCATTTGCTTTCCATAAGCATGGCTACATCTTTGCAAAACTTTTCAAATTTTGTCCAAGTTACACCACTTTCAAGGGGCACGACAATGTGATAGCCCTTCCCTCCACTTGTCTTTAAAAAACTTGCAAGTTCAAGTTGTTCTAATATTTTTTTAAGCCTTTTGGCACACTGGCGAACTTTACTTAAATTTACATTGTCGCCAGGGTCAAGATCAAACACGATAGTATCTGGGTGCTGTATATCGCCACAATCATAGCAACAAATGTGAAACTCCAAAGTGCCAAGTGAAACTAAATTGCCTATTCCACATGCATTTTTTAGATAAAAATATTGTTTTTTTGTATCAATACCTTCATAGACATCGTCAATATGTTTTTGAAAAAAGCATTGCCCTTTTATGCCGTCAGGACATCTAATAACACTCAAAAACCTGTTTTTTGAATACAAAAGTAGTTTTTCCCCTACTTTTTTGTAATAATCATAAACATCTTGCTTTGTGATTTTCTCTTTTGGATAATAAACCTTATCTCCATTTTTAACACTATCCTCCACTTTCACATCTTCAATCTCTTTGTCCGCTCTTAGCCCTTTGAAAGAAGGATGACGCAAAAGGTCGTCGTCAGTATATTCAGAGTATTCAACCATAATAATGACTTTTGGAGATAAAAATACAGTATTTTTAGGCGAATAATTCAAAAACGGTGATGTTTTTCGCTCTATATTCTTAA
The DNA here is from genome assembly GCA_944384385.1 of uncultured Clostridia bacterium. GTDB lineage: Bacteria > Bacillota > Clostridia > Christensenellales > UBA1242 > UBA5893. Next base: position 30,701 of record CALWTG010000003.1, read on the forward strand.
ATAGGTTTTCAAATATTTTCTTATCCTTACTATCAAATCCACTTCCAACTTTTCCGAAATATTCAAGTCTACCATTTTTAAATTTCCCAACCAATAGCGCACCAATCTCTTTATGGCTTTTTTGTGATAATGTATAACCACCAACAACAAATTCGTCCAATTTTTTGCACTTTATCTTTATCCAGTCACCATTTCGCTCACCTTCATATGTTGAATTTAGGTGTTTTCCAATTAATCCCTCCAAATTATTTTTTTGAGCGTACTCAAAACACATTTTACCATTTCCTACGACATAGTTGACATACATAATGTTTTCAGGAGAATTTTTTAAGATCTTTTCCAGAATGTTTTTTCTTTCTGTGTATTTTTCTCCACGCAAATCTTCACCATCTTTTGCTAGAATGTCAAAAACAGCATAAAAAGGAGTGAAGTCTTCACCTTTTAAATACCTATGCAACAGTTCAAAATCTGACCTGCCTTTTTCATCAAAAACAACAATTTCACCATCAAGCACAACATTTGTATTTTTAAAAAACGACTGCAAACTATTTGCAATGCTATTAAACTTTGAAGTAAAGTCCAGATTATTTCGCGTTTTTAGCACAACTTTACCATTTTCAATAAAAGCTACTATTCGATAGCCATCAAACTTGACTTCATAGGCATAGTCTTCATCATTTTTTGGTATTTCTTGCAAAAGCTTTGCAAGTTCAACATTTACGCTATTAAATGGATTTTTTTGATTTTTTTCTTTAATTAAAAGCCAGTTATCTTGTTTTTCATCTAGTTTTGTGCGAACAAGTGCATAATCTCCACTAAACTTTTCTCCTTTAAGAGTAAATTTCAGTACACCATTTTTAAGCCCACTTTTAAAACTTTGTTTTTGCTCATATATCCCACTATCAAAAATCTCAACCACACCAGCACCATATTCGCCTTTGGGGATTGTCCCCTTAAACTTTGCATAGCTTATTGGGTGGTCTTCTACTTTAACTGCAAGCCGTTTGTCTTTTGTGCTTTTTGGCATACCTTTTGGCACAGCCCAAGATAATAAAACGCCACCATATTCAAGACGAAAATCATAGTGCTCTCGCCTTGAATGGTGATGCTGGATAACAAATATTGGTTTTTTGTGACTATCCCCACTTTTTTGTGGTTCGCTTGTCTTATCAAAATTTCTTTTTTCAATATACTTTTTTAGTGTCATAAAAATAATATGTGATTTTAAAAATATTGTATTCAACTAAAAATTTATAAAAACAACAAAAAAATATAAAAAAACATATTTTTTTCATAATATTTGTTTATATTTTTCACAAATTATATTTGCAATTAGGAGGAATTATGAAAAAAACATTTATATCACTGATTTTGGTGTTAGCATTGTGTTTAACGCTCGCAACAACATTGTCAGATCAAAACCAGCCAACATTCGCCTACAACGAGAATAATCAATATGTTATGACAATTGGCTGTGGAGAAGTTTTTACAAAAGCGGATACAATAGAGCTAAATTTTGGTTTAACACAAGTTTCAAACTCTCTTAGTGACGGCAACAAAAGCCTAAACGAAGCAATTGACCAAATTAAAAATGCAGTGCTTTCCGTTGACCCCGAAGCAAAAGTTAATGTCGGTTATATTTCAAGTTATCCAATAGCACACGCAGGAATTGGCCAATATCAATTTAATTGTAACTTTTTTGTAACATCATTAAATCCAGATAAAAAAGATGAGATAATTGAACAGGTCACACAAAATGGCGCAACAAGCTTCCAAGGTTCAAGACTCGAACTCAGCGAAAAGCAAGATGTATACAACCAAGCACTAACTAGTGCCAAAGAAGATGCTGAGCAAAAAGCAAAGGCACTTTACGGCGATGTTAAACTTAAAGAAATGTATGAAGTAAGTATTTATAGCTTTGAACAAAATGGCGAGATAAAAATTGAAGCTTGCGTAAAAGCAAAATTTATTATCAATGAAACTGAAAATAATGTCGCTGACCAAACAACACCAGATGAAAGTGTTGAAACTAACCAGTCTCAATCTACTCCCGACAATATATCTGATGTTTTGCCACAAGTTCCAACCCCAAGACAAGAAAAGGACTCTTATTCTCCAAATAACATAGCGCAAGCATAAGATGACGAAAAGTCATCTTTTTTTAATCATAATTAAATATATTTAATAATGAGGGTTGCAACTTAAAAATCACAACCGAATTTTTTTAATATATCTTCAAGATATTCATCTTTCCCAAATTGATAATGTAATACTGATTTATTTTCTTGTTTGTTTTCTTTTTGAAAAATTTCAAAATTTTTCATATTTTCTTGCAAAATTTCTTTACTATTTCCACGATTTTTTAATCTTAATAGTATATCGTCTTTCATATCGTCTTTTGGAAATACAAAACAAAATCTAATTTTTCTATCAATCAAATAGTTCGTTGCTTCGTCATGTGGGGCACAAATTAACACCTTTCCTTTTTCAACCAATTCATCAAGTCTAATATACATTTCTTCAATAAAGTTATTTTCTCGTCTTTTAAAAGGTCTATTCCACTTTGTTTTTTCAAGTTCTTTGCGCGTAATGCCATCTGGCACATAGTATTTGCACCTTAAACGCAATTCGTCAACATCTACAAATATATCTGGATATTTATCACAAAGGTGTGACTTGCCCGCCCCTGGAGTTGCAACTATTGCATCAAATTCAATACCGTTATATCTCATATGATTATACTACTAAAATATTTACATTATTGTCAAAATTATTTTACATAATAATATTTTAGAGACCAATAAAAATTTACTTAAAATAATATTTTACTTACTTTGGATGCATAAAACAATTTAATAAAAAAGTCAATTTAAAGCAAATTGACTTTTTTGGTTTTACATATGTGGTTTTAATTAACTAATATAAATGTAACTGGAACAATGAATTCCATTAGGGTTTCTAATGTTGCGCCCTCAGAGCAAACATATATTGTTGCAAGATATTTACCACTACCATCATCTTCAAAATTAAGCATAAGAGTTGAAGTCATATTATCTTCGCTTGGTCCTATTAATTCAGGTATATCTTGCCCCTCTGGTAAACTTGTAAAATACTGATAACTATAATCTTCAAATGTTGATAACCAATTTACAGTTGCACTAACAGTTGTTTCGGTTTCAGCCATTCCAAGTTCTTCTCTTGTTACTTCAACACTTGGTCCACTTTCTCCAATAATGAAGTCCCCTAAATCAACAACACCTGTTCCAATTTCTTCTAAATCAACTTTCAAACTGATGTGTTTGTCATTTTCATTTATTACATCGTTGTTGTCTGTATCAAAACTGAATGTCATAGGATATGGTGGACGATCTTCAAATACAAAATATATTGCATAATAAGCATTTTCAATTTTTGCGTAAACAACGACATATTTACCACCAATTATTTCAGTTATTGAGCCATCTAGATCCGTCATTATGTCCAACACAAGATTATCAAGATTTGTTATAGGTGTTTCTTTATCCGAATAATATAGCATATCTTCATAAGCCGTATTTCCTGAAATCGCAACTTGCGTCAAATTACTCAAATCTTGTTCGCCAAAATAACCTATAAAGTAAGGGCCAATCAATGGATCATATTTCATCTTCATATTGCCTAGTGTCCCATTGTTTGAATATTCAAGATAAAGCCTTTCATTCTCATAGAAAACTTCAAACATTAAGTTCTCATAGTCTTTAACTATAATATTTATAGACCTTGTTGCAGTGTTGTCTGATGAAATTATTTTTATTGTATATGTTCCAATTGAATTTAACTCAAAATCGTTTCTATCAACAATTTCGCCATTGAAATAATACTCAATTCTTGCATTTTCATCTTCTAAAATTATATCTAAATCACCAAAGACATTAACTTTTTCTATTGTATAAGTATTATCAACAAACAAATCAGTTATATCTTCTTCGGTTTTTGCATCTGAGAATATTATTTGTGCATTAGTATTATTTGAAATTGTTCCATATGTTTTTATATAAGCTCTAAATGTTTTATCTTGTCCGTCAATAGAAATTACATATTCAAGCCAGCATAATGTTTTATCCTCAGAAAATTTTATTTCTTTTGAAACAATTGGATATGTAGTATCAATTATAATATCATTTTCTTCAACAAAGGCTATATCTGAGAAATTATATTCTCCATATGAAAATTGCAAATTGTTATCAAAACTAACTATATAAGAATTTCCCCATTGATCCTCGTAATTTATCGCAATACTATTAACATATTGTGTTGGCATTTGTTCTTCTGGGACATATTCTACTATCAAATCAAAAGTATAATTATAAGTTTTTTGATTTGCAATAAAACTATAAACAACTTTAACAGTTTGTTGTCCTTCTGTCAATGCTACTTTATTAGAACCGTTAAATGTTATACTTTGATTAGTAAAATATTCTGTATCAGTTAAATTTGGAATTGATAATTGACTATCATTTGTAACAATTGAAGCAACATTTGAATTTCCTAAATATTGCATACCATCAATTAAATTATTGAATTGATATTTAACTTTAATTAAAAATGAATATATTTCACTCTCACCCGAATAAACTTTTACAGTATAAATTTTGTCTTGAATTGTTGTGAAATCTTGAACTTCCTTTCCACTTTCATCAAAAATTTTATATGTGCAATCAGTATAACCATCTTTATATGTTAGATTTAAACTATTAATAACCCCATAAATTGTTATACTTATTTCGTCATTGTAAATGTTACATTGTGGATTATCTATAAAATTTTGTTGATAAACTTGCATTGATACCATTTCAACAGGGCAAAAGCTCATAAAACTAATTGTTAGAACTTGCAAATAATCGTTATTTTTATATAGGTATATATAAATATAGTAATTTTCTTCATTTTCATCTATTGAAACTTCAAATGTTGGTTGTGTAATTTCAATCATTGAAGAATCGTTTTCATAATATAAATCATATTCATTTAATAAATCTGCATTAATTGTAATAGCAAAATTGTTTTCACCTAAATCTCTACTATATTCTACATAGGTTGATGATGATGTATTAACGATTTTGTTATTGATTTCAATATTATCAAAAAATATTACATTTAAAGATATTGAATTTATATAACTTTGTGTATATTTATCTCTAATGTTCAAATAAAAATTATTAATTTCCTCAAATACAAATGTTTGTTGACCTGTTAATACATTGTCTTGACCATTATTATTAATGACAACTTCGATTACATTTACAAATTCTTCATTTACAGTGAAAGTCAATGTGCTACCTAGATGTATTGTTTGCATTTGTTGAAGTTCTTCATATGTTATACCTACCCCATCAATTGCAATGTTTGTTAATACATTAATTCTACACTCAACATCAATAGTATCAAAAGTTTCGCCTGTTGGCATATAAATCATAATTTGAATATCATATTTTACAGTACAAGGAAAAGAGTAATCAGCGTAAAATCCGTTATAATCAGATTTGAAATTTATTGATAATGTATCACCATATTTTACGACAGGATTAGCAATAAATTCTTCATACGAAAGTGTTTGAGAGCCAACTGTTACATTTTCTACCGGTTCTATTACACACAACACTTCAATAGTTTTGTAAGCTCTTGTATCTAATGATTG
>CALWTG010000004.1 GCA_944384385.1 uncultured Clostridia bacterium
TAAAATTTTTTCTTGCTTTGTTTACTGCAAAACGCCCCAAAACAGTCATTTAGGTAACTAAACTCCTGCTTTGGGGCGTTTTGCGAGCCTCGCCTCACTTGTTTCTCGGCAGTCTGATAATTTATTAAAAATGAGAGCTTTACTACTCTCAATTATATTTTTGTTTTTATTATTTTATTAAACATTCCACGACACACATTTCCTAAACAACTGTGTGGCACGGCTTGGCAGTAAACGCAGTATCACGAAGTTTTTCGGCAAACCGCTAAAAAAGAAGACTGCCTAAAAACAAGCAAGACAAGTCTTGGGGCAAAAACTGCACTCTCGGCACAATTTTGCAAATACTTTGCAAAATGTTGTGCTTAATGTTTGTTTTTACCCCTTTCATACCGACCAAACGAAAATGTACGCTTCGCTCTACATTTTGTCGGTACTTGTTTTATATGTTATTAAAACATCAATATATGTTTGTTTTTTTCTATTGTTTATAATGACAGCTTTTGTTTTTATAACATGCTTTTCGCACGAGTTTAGTTAACCTAAATGACTGTCTAGACTGGCATAGCAGAAACAAAGTATTGCGAAGTTTTTCGGCAGTCTTCAATTAGACAGAACGCAACGCACACTGTCTTTGAATGTGATATCGAAATATGAATATTTTCGTTTTTTTTATTTTTAATTAAAACATATGGACTATTATCGTTATTGTGCAATATTTCTATATCCAAAAAAGATAGTTCTTTTGGACAAAAAAATGCTTTTTTTACTGCTTCTTTGGCACAAAAATGTCCGCAAATTCTTTCGTATTTATTTTTAAATTTATTAAAATATTCTATTTCATTTTTTGTGAATATTTTTTTTAATTTTAATTCGTCATCCGCAATGCTTTTTATTCTATCTATTTCTAAGATATCAACTCCAATCATCACGCTCTCCAAACACACTATTTACTGCTTTTTTTGCTTCATCAAATGAATAGCCTTTTGACAAAATATATCTATATGCCTTTTGTTTTGTTTTTTCGTCATTAGGTTTATTTTTTATATATTTTTCAACAATATTATTTAAAGCATTTTCATCAATTTCATGGTCATCTAAAACACTAGAAATTATGTCTTTATTTATTCCTTTTGCAAATAATTTTTGTTTTAAATAATTTTTTCCATATTGTTTTTTTGATAAAACATATTGCCTTGCATAATATTCGTTATCAATATATCCATATTTTTTCAAATATTCTATGGCGTCATTTATTGCATCTTCGTCTATACCTTTTTGCTTTAAGTTGTCATAAACTTGCTTTTGCGTTTTTAAACATTTTTCAACAAACTTTAACGCCATCTCTCTTGACAAAAGTACATCACTTTGCTTTTTAATTTGACTAAGCGTTTCTTCGTCAATGTCTTGTCCTATTTTTATTTTGTTTTTGACAATTACCTCTGCCGTCAAAAGACAATAAAAGTCGTCATCAACAAAAAGTTTGTATACTTCGCTTTTTCCACGCCTTGTCATTTCAGTTATTTTCATACTCATCTCCAAGTGCAAGGCTTGCACACTTTGTGTATGCCCTGACAAGTCCACCTGCGCCTAGCTTTATTCCACCAAAGTATCTCACAACGACGACAAGCACATTACTTAGCCTTTTCTTTTCAACAACAGAAAGTATTGGTCTTCCTGCCGTTCCCGACGGCTCACCGTCATCACTGAATTTGACTTGCTCAGTGCTCGAAACAATTTTGTAGGCATAGCAAATGTGCGTCGATTTTTTGTGAATTGTTTTTAGCTGGCTTAAAATTTCTTCAACACCCTTCGTGTCGCTAACATGGTAGGCATATCCATAAAATTTAGATTTTTGAATTTCTAAAAGTTTCATTTGGTCACAATCTTCATAAAGTTTTTCTTGCCTTTTTTGAGCAAGATGTAGCCGTCTTTTAATTGCTTTGTGTCAACCACTTCATTCGCGTCCAAAATCTTTTGGTCGTTGACCATAATTCCGTTTTGCTGGCAAAGTCTTCGCACTTCGCTTTTTGACGAGCATAGTCCACACATTGTGAAAAGTGTCGCCGTATCAATTCCGTCTTCAAGTGTTTTTGTATCAACGGCAAAAGTTGGAGCATTGTCCAAATTTCCATTATTTTCAAAAAGTGCTTTTGTTGCCTCTTGTGCGATAATTGCGTCTTCTTCTCCACGCACAAATTTTGTTATTTCATAAGCCAAAGTCTTTTTTGCATTGACTATATCTTGACTGATGAGTTTGTCCACTTCGTCCATATCAACATCTGTAAAGAGTGCAAACATCATTCTTGTGCATTCATCAGGGGTTTGGTAAACTCCTTGATAAAAGTCATATGCCGAGATTTTGTCACGGTCTATCCAAATTGCACCTTTTTCAGTCTTGCCCATCTTCTTGCCGTCTGGGGTCAAAAGTAGTGGGTTGGTTGCCCCGATAAGATTCACATCTGTCCCATTTATAAAGTTAAGCTTTCTTTGAAGTTCAACGCCTGCGACTATGTTTGCCCACTGGTCACCACCGCCGTATTGAAGTGTGCAACCGTACTTTTTATTGAGTTCAATAAAATCATATGCCTGCATTGGCATATATCCCATTTCAAAAAATGTTAGCCCGCCTTGGTTTAATCTATTGTCATAAATTTCGCTTGATAGCATTTTGTTGACATTGAAGTGAATGCCTATATCTCTCATAAAGTCAATGTAACTTAAATTTTTAAACCAATCAGCATTGTTAACTATTATCGCCTTATTTTCACCTTCAAAGTCCAAAAATATTTTGAGCGAGTTTTTTATCTTTTCAATATTTGCACTAATTGTATCCGTGTTCATAACTTTTCTTAGTTCACTTTTCCCGCTTGGGTCACCAATTTGTGCAGTTGCTCCTCCCATCAAAAGTATGACTTTGTGTCCCGCTTTTTGAAAGCGTCTGAGTATGCAGTATGGAACGCAGTGACCAATGTGAAGACTGTCTGCCGTTGGATCAGTGCCTTCATATAGTGTTATTGGCTCGCCACTTTCGAGCATTTTTTTAAGTCCTTCTTCGTCTGTGCATTGATATAAAAGTCCTCTTTTTTTCAATGTTTCATATAATTTTGTGTCTACCATATTTCTCCTAAAAAATATATATAATTTAAAGTAAAATCATAGTAGTATACCAAAAAAAGTTTGTCAAGCAAAACGCTTGTTAAAAAAATGGCGATATAGTAAAATACAGGCATGGAAAACTACAAAAAAATGATTGAACTTGCACAAAGTGCAATGAAAAATTCATACTCACCATATTCACATTTCAAAGTCGGCGCATGCCTTAAAACTGTAAATGGTAAATATTTTGTTGGCACCAACATTGAAAATTCAAGTTATGGTGCAAGCATATGTGCAGAGCGAAGCGCCATTTCATGCGCAATTTCAAGTGGAGAAAAAAACTTTGAAGCTATTGCAATCGTTTCTTCTGGTGATGACTATTGCCCTCCTTGTGGAATATGTAGGCAAGTTTTAAGCGAGTTTGGTGACAACATAAAAGTTGTTTTGGCAAAAAGTCCACAAGATTATGTTGTTTATAACTTGTCAGAACTTTTGCCACACAAGTTTTTTGAAGGGGATATGAAATGAGAGCAATAGTTGAAAAAGTTAAATGTTGCACGCTATATAGCGAAGGCAAGCTTTTTAGTCAAATTGGGGCTGGATACCTAGTCTTGTTTGGCGTGCATGAAACTGACACAATGGCAATGGTGCCACACTTTGCACAAAGAATACTCAAACTTCGTGTTTTTCGTGACCAAAATGACAAAATGAACCTTGACATAAAAAGCGTCGGTGGCGAAATTATGCTTGTCAGCAACTTCACCCTTTACGGCAGAACAAAAGGCGCAAATCGCCCTGACTTCACACACTCGGCAAAGCCTGAACTTGCAAAAAAGATATATGATGCGCTCATTTGTGAATTACAAAAATATATACCAACCAAAACCGGCGTTTTTCGCACACATATGGATATTGAAATGACAGCAGACGGTCCCGGCACTTTTTTAATTGAAGAATACTCAACAAAAGACGCAATATATTAAAAAACTCGCATAGTTATTTTTAACCAAAATGCGAGTTTTTTACTATTCGTTGTCGCCATACACGACTTTATCTAATAGATAGGCAACAAGTTCTTTAACCGAAGGAGCTTTTTTGCTTTTTGAAATGTTGAAAAACAACTGTTTGTCCTCACAACTATCATAGGCACTTTGAATTGCAAATCTTATTGACCTTTCAACTTTTGTTGATGTTGAATCATAATACTCGGCAACTTTTGAAAGTAACACACCTATCCTTAAATTCTTGATTTTTGTTTTATAGCCTTCATAAACCATATCGACAATATATAATGTGCCGGCAAGTTTGTTGCGAAAATATAGTTTATTGAGTTCGCTATTTACAACTTTGTAACAAAATCTTTTTTCATCTTCCATTTCTTTATCCGTTTGTATGTTATTTAATCTAATTTTGCTAATGACACTGTCCATATCACTAAGCACTGTTATGTTCTTTTTTAAACCACTGTATGAAGTGTCTAGATAATAAAACTTTTTAATGTCAGCAAGCTCTTCAAGGTCTTTGTGCGTTGCTTTGGCATCACAATCTACAACTATGAATGTTGCTTTCGTGCTAAGTAGCAAATACATAAGCTCATCAAGTGTTGTGCAACTGAAAAAGAACATATCATTTTTTGTACAAAATTCGGATAATCTCGAAAAATTTTCGCCCCTTTCTCCGTAAAAGTACACGACGGCGTTATCTTTCATGCTTAATCTCCTTTTTTCGACAAATAATAACATATTATTTTCAATAGGTCAATAGATTTTTGATATTTTTTTGATTTTTACAAAATATTTTTATTTTGTAAAAAAATGGCAATACTAATGTTTTTCGTATTTGCCATATGTTATTATGTTGTCTTTCGACATTGTTCGACACCGTTCGGTTTTGTTCGACATTTTTCGTCAAGCCAAAGTCCCGTCACAATATAACACAAATCAAGTTTTCGTAAAATTTAAAAGCTCCATTATTTCACTTAATTTTTTGTTTATGGGTTATATGAACTTGGATTTTCTTTCTCTATTTTTTTCTCGACATTTCTTTCGTTGACAGATGTTGAAGACTGAGGGGGAATAAACTGCACCGTATTAGGTGGAAGCGTTATGCCTTCCGTAACTTCTTGTGTACCTTCGATGATTATCCCCTCTTGTGGTTGATATGTTTCGTCACGAATAAGTTTACTTTCAACAAGTGTATCACCAATGTATCTATCCATATATCCTTTCGCCCTATACCCTTCCCTTGGATACTTCAAGCGAAGATATTCGCCTTTATATGTCACTTTGTTTGAATAGTCGCCGTTTGTGTCAGGTACTATTCTATCCCCTGGGTGTGGAATTGCTCCCAAAAATTCTACATGTCGTTCAAGCCTTTCTCCTTCTTTAAAAGGCTTACCATAGACTTCAACATAAACATTTGAGTCATCGCTATATGTTTTGATGTAAAGATTTTCGTCTGTTGTGTTTTTGAATCTAAGATCGCTATATCCTTCACTGACCATTGCATCAAAAGCGAGCCAAACATAAGATGAAGGTAGTGTATGCTTATGCACTTCCAAAATTTCAACATCTGCAAGAAGAAGCGCGTTATAAAGCGTTGTTGAAGATTGGCAAACTCCGCCACCCGTCCCTTCAACATACACACCGTTTAATATGACATTTGCTTTTTTGTAGCCGTTTTCTGCCGTTCTCGAACCTGTCGTTTGGTTAAATGAAACTTCTTGCATAGGCTCAATAGTCATACCGTTAAACGCTTCTAAGGCGTGACGAACATTGTGTTTTCTATCATCTGACGAAGTGGCATAACTTGTTGAAAAGCTTCCACGAAGAGCAACGCTTTGCATAACTTCGGTTTTTGTCACAGTTGGCATCACTTCATATGTTGGAACGATAAGGTCAACGGTTGTGTCTGATTTTAATGCGTTGTCGATATTTTGTTTGAGCGCTTCCCTGTCCACCATAACTCCAACTTTTTCGTCAGTAAACGAAAGCGGATTTTTCTTGTTTGCGTCAAAAACAACTTTTGCGTCTTCTGCCGGTGTATCTATTTGGTCAGCAATTTCATCTATTTTTGAATTTAATCCAGTAAACACTTCGGTGTATGCTATCTCAAAATTTTTGTCGCCGCTTAGTTTGTCAAGTTTACTCTTTTTTTGAAAAAGATTGCCGGAATTAAAATATTCAAATACATTTTCCACATATGGCACAATGTGATTATCTATTTCAAAATCATCTCCACTAAGCTTCCAAGATTTATCTAAATAGTTCAAAGTTATTTTTATGTCATTTCTTCTACTATCAAGATGAGTTTGAACAACATTAGTCGCCTGCTGTTCGTCAAGCCCCGAAACATCTATGCCGTTTATGGTCGTCCCGTCCATAAACTTGTTGCCAATAAAAAGCACATCTTTAAAGACAAAAAAACCATAACTAAGCACGCCAACGGCAACAACAAAAATTATACTAACAACAATAAAAATTTTACTTTTCATATTTTTCCCTTTACTAACTAGTATTGTTAAAAAGCAAAAATATATTCACTCACAAACGCTTGCTAAAAAACATACAATGAGTTAGAATAAGTCATAACCATAGAGAGTGTGCGAGGGACAGCCCCGGCGACCACACAGCAACCTAAAACATTGTTTCAAGGTGCTAAAAGCTGAACGATGGTTTTGTGCCATCATTAAGATGGCTTTTTTTATAACAGGAGAAAATAATGGAACAAATTTTAACAAGCGAAAGCGTAAACATCGGACATCCCGACAAAACTTGCGACTATATTGCAGATTGTTTTTTGGACGAAGCACTATCAAAAGATAGTCAAAGTCAAATGGCAGTTGAGTGCGCAATAAAAAACAATCATCTTTTTATTTATGGCGAAGCATCAACAAAGGCAAAAATAAACTACAACAAGATTGCAAGAAATGCACTAAAACAAATCGGATACAAAAACAGATTCAAAATAACAAAAGTGATATCAAGACAAAGTCCCGACATAGCAGGGGCAGTCAAAAAACAAAAACTTTGTGCAAATGACCAAGGCGTTGTTTTTGGATATGCAACAAATGAAAGTGAAAGTTTTTTACCACTCACAATTGAAATTGCCAATAATATCATGAAGATATATGATAAGTTTAGAAAAACCACACAAGACTTTTTCCCTGACGCAAAAAGTCAAGTGTGGATAAAGTATGTTGACGGCAAACCCGAAACAATCACAAATATTCTGATAAGCGTTTCTCATAGCGAAGCACTCTCGCTAGAAGATGTGATAAGAACCATTGAGCAAAACGTAATCGCTTTAATTAGGCAAAAATACGCAAGATATTTTACTTTAGACACAAAAATTTTAATCAATCCAAGCGGAAAGTTCACAATCTGGGGAAGTTTTGGCGACAGCGGTTGTGTTGGAAGAAAAATTGTTGTTGACGGATACGGTTCAATCGCTCATGTCGGCGGGGGCTGTTTCTCTTCAAAAAACGCAACAAAAGTCGACCGCTCAGGGGCATACTACGCAAGGTATGTTGCAAAAAGTTTGGTCGCAAATGGACTTTGTGACAGATGTGAAATAGGTGTTTCATATGCAATAGGCCTTGAAAACGCAATATCTGTTAATATTGACTGCTTTTTGACAAACAAAGTCGACATGAAAGAAATTTATGACATAGTCAACAATAACTTTGATTTTTCAGTACAAAATATAATTAACGAACTTGACTTAAACAAGCCAATATACAAAAAAACATTTTGTTTTGAACATTGTTATGACCCCGAGTTTAGTTGGGAAAAAATTAAAAAATTGCAATAGAAAAACAAGCCCCTATGTCTTGTTTTTTGATCTTATAAAAAGGAACTTTACTGTTTTGTAAAGCTCCTTTTATTTATTTTATTTTTTTATTTTAATACATTTTTTATAGCAAGTATTTTATTCCTCTTCTTCTTGTTTTGATGTCTCTTGCTTATCTTCGCTTGGCTTTTGTTCACTTTCTGTTTTTATCGTAACAACCTCGTCAGTTTTTGCTTGTGTCTTTTTAAGTTCTTCCCTTGCTGTCTTATAATTTTTTGGGCTCATGATTGCAGGAATAAAACAAAGAAGATACAATGCGCAAAGTACAAACTGTGGAACAAACACCGTTGCAAATGCCACATCAAAGAACATAAAAATTGTGCCCATTACAAATTCAATGCAAAGATATAGCGAAGACAATACCGTTACAGGCATTCCAACAACTTGTGATTTTCTCTTTTCGTTTGAAACAAAGAAAAATGATATAACACACATAATTATTGAAAACATTATAAAAGCATAAGATGTCCAAAATGATGTGTGAAAAGCCCCAGCAAGCAAGAAGAGCACAATGTTGTAAACCACCACCACTATGGCAAACATTAAGCCAAGTTGAACTTTCTTTCTATCCATTTTCATCTCCTATTTAATTATATATTATCATAAATTACTTCTTTTTTTCAAGCATTTTGAAATATTTAAGTTTTTTTTACGTCATTTTGCGCTACATCTTGACATAATTGTATATATTATGATAACTTTTATATGATTTAAAAGGAAATTTTATGAAAAAAGACAAAACTTTTATTAAGGTATTTTCGCTTATCCTGTTTTCTGTATTTCTCATAGCTTTCTCAACAGGATATTCTATATACAAACTAAACAATGAAATTCAGACAGTACTTCCACCATCTGCCGGAGCTGACGATATTGGCGGACAAATTGAGGACCAAGAGCCACAAAATCCAAACGACCCTTCAGATCCACAGCCAGAAAAACCTGAAAACGTGCCTCTATATAACAATGCGTTCAAATGCATCGAAGACGCTTACAGTCTTTTGGATAGTTGCAAGGGCTATAAGACTACATCCACAATGACAGCAGTAACAGATATTTTGGGAATAGGCAGTGCGACTCAATCAGTTAATGAAGTAGCAATTTTGTCTGGGGATTTTTACTTTAAAGAAACTTACGCATCTTGCTCAACAAGTCTTGGCCAAAACTTTTATAGATATTTTTATAGTGAAGACGGTGGACAAAATGTGGAATACAAGAAGACATCTTCATATAGTGACAATATTCCAAATTGGGACAAGACAATAGACAGTGCAACGGTATCAAAAGACGAAATTATTGAAAAGTATGACGGCGTTGCATATGATATATTTTGTATTCGTTCAAACAGTTCAAATTCCAGACTAATAAAATTTGACAGAACGTCTGACGATACATACTACATCATTTCAATGTTATACACCCCATCTATGTTGCCTGAAAAGTACATTGAAAACGCAAAAAAAGAAGGCGGTCTAAGCGCCATAAATTACACCAGCGTCTCAATCACCTACTATATTGAAAAAGCAACCCTTTATATGAGAAAAATTGAAAGACATGAAGAATATTCAATAACAAAAGGCATCACTTTAAATGTCAAATCAACAAACAGTCTTTTCGTAAACATAATAGACCAAGAAATTGAAGCACAAAAGCCTAGCTATTGCTGATTAAGTTTTGACAAAATTTGACCCAGAACTTCCTCATGTATATCTTCAATAGACCTAACTCCACTCTCGTTGACACAACTTATTTTTATGTAATCATGTCTATAACACAAGTCCAAATATGTCTTTTCGCTTCTTTCAAGATACTGCTCGTCCATTTCATGTTGGTCGGGCTTTTCTTTTCTTGACTGTTGAAGAACTTTCGCAACTTTTGCTGGCATATGTAAAAATATTGTGATATCTGGTTTTGGAAGTTGCAAAAGGTCATATTCAAGAACGTCCAAAAAGTGAAATATCTTTTCACGCTCAAAATCATCAACAGCTTTTGCCCCTTGGTGTGCAAAATTTGAATCAACATATCTATCAACCACTACATTTATTCCCGCTTCAAGTTTGTCGGTTATATGCTTAATATTATATTTTCTGTCCGCCGCATAGTAAAGACTAGCAACCCGTGGATCAACATTTGGAGCTCCTTCTGGAAAAAGTGGCGCACCATACCCCTCTTTCCCAAGATATGGCCCCGCAATTATCTTTCCTGTTGGACTGTCATAATTTGGAAAACAGTATTTTTCAACCGGTATATTTCTTTGCTTTAGTGCCTCAATAAGCAAATCGCTTTGTGTCTGTTTTCCAGAACAATCAGTCCCCTCAATTACAATCAATTTTCCTTTTTCCATAATTTTACCTCTTGGAGATAATTGTAATCATATAATCAAAAATGTCAACTAACTATTTGACACAGCGAGGTACATTATATCATTGACCTTTTTCTCGTTTAACGAATAAACTATGATTTTCCCTTCCCTTACACTTGACACAATGCCCTGCGTTTTTAAAAACTTTAGTTGATGCGAAATTGTTGTTTGATTGATTTGCAAGACATTAGATAAATCACTCACACACATATCACACATAGCAAGAGCTGACATTATTTTAAGCCGTGTTGCATCACAAAAATTTTGAAAGTAAAGGGCAAGCTTTTCAATGTCCTTATTAGTGGGTAAATACTTCAATATTTTCGCCTTGGACTTTTGTGACAAAATTAAATACTCCATATCTCCTCCCAAATATGTAACAAATAAAATTGTGACATCATATATATTCACAGAATGTTTTCATAAAAAAACTTTGCTATATTAGTATAGCAGATTGTGACCTATGAAAAATAAAAAAATTTTTATGTTTTTTGACTGAAAACATCAAAATTAAGCTAATTTTGTTGAAGGAGGTTCATATGAATTTTTCACAAGACATATTGCTAGTTCTTCTTATCGGAATTTTGGCGTCGGCAACAGGCACTGATCTTGCAACAAACACAAACATCTTGCTTTTACTTCTTCTCACTCTCGCCGGTTCCTATAATTACGGAAATTCAAGTTGTGGCTGTAACTGTTCAAACAGATTGTTCTAAAATTAGAAAAAATTACATAAAAATACCATTTTTTAACAAAAAAACACCGTTTTTTTGATGTTTTTGGGCAAACCATGAAAAAAGAAAAGATATGTTGTCTTTTCTTTTTTTATAAACATATTAAAATTTATTTGGTTTTTTATAAAATTTATTGCACAATATATTCAAGGAGGAATGAATATGAAATTAAAAATAGCACAATATGGCGTTGGCAAAATGAGTAAATTTACCATGCGCTACTGCCTTGAAAAAGGTTGGGAGATAGTCGGAGCTTTTGACAACAACCCACAAAAATATGGAGTTGAGATATCGGAAATTATGGAGTTAGACAAACCTTATGGCGTCAAAATTGACAAAAGCACCGACTTTGAACAGTTTTTACTTAATAAAAAACCTGACATAGTTATAGTCACAACTATGAGCTTGTTTAAAGATGTTTATGAATGTTTGCATCTTTGTGCAAAATATGGAGTAAACGCGATTACCACTTGCGAAGAAGCATTTTATCCACAAAACTCAAACCCTTCGCTTTTCGAAGAACTTGATGACCTGTGTAAAAAAACAAATTGCACAATCACCGGTAGCGGTTATCAAGATATTTACTGGGGGAATTTAATAGCAAGCATTGCTGGTTCAACGCACAAAATAACCAAAATACTAGGAAAAAGTAGTTATAATGTCGAAGATTATGGTATTGCACTCGCAAGGGCACACGGCGCAGGATTAACTACTGAGCAATTTGAAAAAGAAATTGCTTCCGCAGACGAAATATCTGATGAGGAGCGTGAAAACATAATCAAATCAGGAGAATATGCCCCCAGCTATATGTGGAATGTCAACGGCTGGCTAGCCAGCAAACTAGGCTTACACATCACTCATCAAGCTCAAAAATGCATACCGCAAATAGCAAAAGAAGCTTTACACTCAACGACTCTTGGTATGGACGTTAAAAAGGGAATGGTAACCGGTATGAGTGCTGTTGTTACTTCAAAGACGGAAGAGGGGGTTGTTTTGGAAACACAGTGCATAGGAAAAGTATATGCAAGTGATGAATTTGATAGCAATGAGTGGACAATAGTTGGCGAGCCTTCAACAACGATTGTTGTAAATAAACCAAACACCGTGGAATTAACTTGCGCAACCATAGTTAACAGAATACCAGACGTAATCGAAGCACCAGCAGGTTACATAACAACAGATCACTTTAATTTGCCACAATACAAAACAAATAGCGAAAACATAAAATAACCCAGATAAAATTTAATAAGTAAAACAAAAGTATAGCTTGTGCTGTACTTTTTTTATATATTTAGTTATAGTTTAATAACTGTATTTGCTTTTAATTAGCATTTTATATTAAAAATTAAGACAAGTAGTATTGCATAAATATAAAATTAATTTATTTGCACTTTAATTGTCTTATTAATTATAAATTGCACACAAGAAGGGTAGTTATCAAATTTTTTATTGTGAATATACAGCAACATTAAACAAAATTAGTATTAAAAAACATATTTATTTTAGCATGTTCGATACTGTGGTGATAAGCTTTTCGGAGCCGATTTTAAATGCCGGATAAAGACTCGATGTGCTTATTTGCGCGGTGAAAATCGGAGATAATATGTCAAAATCATTTAACCCGTCTATAACAAAGCAAATCAATGCAACAAAGATTATACCTTTAAAAAATCCAAGCGCAAGTCCACAAAGACGGTCAAAGCTACCAATAATCGCCAAACTTTTAACAAACATAGAAAATTTTTTTGCCAAAAGCTTTAACACCTTATTTATTATGAAAGACAACACAATAAACACAAGCACATTGCAAACAAACTCAACAACCGTGTTTAAAAGCATTGTTTCATTGATATGAAGAATTTTTTTTATAAATATCAACAGAATATTGTTACTATTAACTAAACCACTAATAAAAGCGTTATTCTGAACAAGTGTAGATTGCAAAGTATCTACTTTAAGCGTTTCTAAAATAAAAGATGTAGCTTTTGGTAACAATAAATATGTCAAATACAGAGATAAAAACATTATGACGATTGACAATAAGGAACTCACCATTCCTTTTTTAAAGCCAAGAGCTGAACATAAACATAAAATAGAAATTATTGCTATATCAATCCACACAATCAAAATTATTGCTTTTATTACAATAATTATACAAGCGCAATTTAAAATTTTTATTTTTTCGATACAAAAAAGGACTTGTCAAAATATGCGTTTTAAGGCATTTTTAACCTTTTTTACAAGTACTTATTCGTTCCATTTTCAGGCTCTCACACCGCATTTTTTAGTTTTATCCACAATTTTTATTAGACAACACAATAACTTAATGTTTCATGTGAAACAATTTATTTTATAATGTGATATATAACTTTAAACATCAAAATAACACTTTCACTATAATTTCGATAGCTTGGTTTTGATACATAGTAACAAAAACTGTGTCAACACAAAGTACAATTAAAACAGAAACGAATTTATATAAAGTCTCTTACAAAAAACTGTATTGTATTGCATCAATAATAGAAACAAAATAGTTAAAGGCATACATTTTGTACCATATAAAAACTAATTAATAACATTCAACACAATATTTACAAATAAAACCATATTATTGAGCAAATGTTTCACATGAAACAATCAAAAAATACGCCGAAAGCGAACAAAACAACAAAAATGCAAACAAGCGCAAACGGTTTTTGGCTAAATTATACATTATACGTTTGATTGTCTTAACAATGAGTGAATTTTATAATTGTATTTATTGTTTCACGTGAAACATTACATTGTAAACAACAAACTAAGAACAAATATACATTGACGACATACGAAATAATTATAATTAGTTTCCCAACACAATACTTTAACAATGCCCTTCATTTTATACCTTAGTGTCATTGTTATAAGCAAATTTACGACAGCGCCATTAAAAATTGTTTCACGTGAAACATCTTTTAGATATATGAGATTGCAAGTTAAATCAGGATAATTCTTTAAATAAAGTATTTTATAAAAAATAAGTGTATAGCTTGCGTTAAACAAATATTAAACAGGATCCTGATAGCAAAGCCGCAAAGTATTGTTTCACGTGAAACAGTTAACCGATACTAATTACAAAACCTTTAATTTGACATTTTAGTATTTGGGACATTAAACTAGGCAGAACCTGACAATGTAAGCGATTAAAAATTGTTTCACGTGAAACAATCGACGTTATAAACATAGTTATCCACATTCTTAGGCATAATGTGGATAAATAAGCAATGCGTAGGCAAAATATTGCCGCAAATCAATCAAAATTTCTTAATTTGCTGTGGATAACTAAAACAAAAAAGACCTTTCCGTAATCGAAAGGTCTTCAAATTCTGTTGTGTTATTTTTTATTAAATTCTCTTAAATCTTTAAGCGTTAAGGTTTTCGTTTTAAGTAATTGCAACAGTTCTGATATTCTATCTAAATCGTCACGAGAATAGTAGTCAATATAAATTCTGCCTTTTCTATCACTACCAATAGCTGAAACTTTAGTTGCAAACACCCTTTGCATTTCATCAATAAGCTCTTTAAGCTCCATACTTTGTTGTGGTGGTTGGTGTTTTGGCTTTGCGTCTGGGTTAAGATATTGCTTAACAAACTTTTCAAGCTCTCTAACAGTGATTTTTCCGTCACATGCTGCCGTTGCAAACTTTAATTGAGCCCTTGGGTCAGTAATGACAACCAAGCTTCTTGCATGTCCCGCCGAAAGCCTATTTTGTTCAACAAGTTTGATAACGTCAGGGGAGAGTGATAAAAGTCTTAAAGTATTTGCTATATTTGGACGGCTTATACCAATTCTATCAGCAACTGTCTCTTGCGTAAAATTATATTCGTCCATAAGTTGTTTAATTGCTCTCGCTGCTTCAATTGGGTTTAAATCTTCTCTTTGCAAATTCTCTATAATAGAAATTTCCTTGATTTGTCTTTCTGTATAATTTTTAACAATACAAGGAACAGTGTCAAGTCCTGCAATTTTTGAAGCTCTCCATCTTCTTTCACCAGCAATAATTAAATACCCATCACCGTCAGTATTGACCACAATAGGCTGAATCACTCCATGTGTACGGATTGATGCAGCAAGCTCATTTAAAGCATCTTCATCAAAATGTTTACGTGGTTGGTTAGGATTTGCATGAATTTTGCTTATTTCAATTTCGTTTACACCAGAGTTTGTCTTTTTTTCTACGCTTTCTTTTTTCGCCTGCGTTTGCGTTTCATTATCTTTTTCCATATCAGCCACTTCTTCATCATATATGGATAAAAGCGCTCCAAGCCCTTTTCCTAATCCCATTTTCTTTTGTGCCATTATTGTATACTCCTTGTTTTAATTTTTGTATTTTTAGTTATTTTTTTATAACTAATTTTATTTCTATCTAATATTTCCTCTGCTAAACTCAAATAAGCATTTGCGCCTTTCGACGATGTGTCATACAAAAGTATAGGTAGTCCATGACTTGGCGCTTCTGCCAAACGGATGTTTCTTGGTATGTATGTATCGTAAACTTTCGTGCTGAAAAACTTTCTCACCTCTTCGCTAACTTGCGCCACAAGGTTTGAACGGTTATCTTTCATTGTAAGTACAACGCCTTCTATTTTTAAACTAGGATTTAAGTGATGAATTATAAGCCTAATGGTGTTCATGAGCTGAGTAAGCCCTTCAAGAGCAAAGAACTCACACTGAATAGGAATTATGACACTATCAGCAGCAGTTAAGGCGTTAACGGTCAAAAGCCCAAGCGATGGGGGACAGTCAATCAAAATAAAGTCATATCTATCTTTTATTCTTTCAAGTGCCTTTTTCACAACATGCTCTCTTGATGGCATTTGAACGAGATCAATTTCTGCGCCTGCAAGGTCAACTGTTGAAGGAACAATATCCAATCCGTCAAGAACAGTCGGAACAATAACCTCATCAATCATAACTTCTTTGTCTATCACATTGTAGAGTGTTTTTAAATCATTGGTTTTTTCAACACCAACACCACTAGTTGCGTTTCCTTGTGGGTCCATATCAATTATAAGAACTTTAAGCCCCATGGCAGCCATATATGCCGCAACATTTATACAGGTAGTGGTTTTACCAACTCCGCCTTTTTGATTAGCAAATGCTATTGTTTTACCCATATTTTCTCCAAAATAATAAAATAATTATTTACTATAATTTATTATATCATAAATTGTCAAAAAATCAATAAAAAAACGCCTTATAATCAAGGCAAGCCTTTTATATTGACTTTTATCATATATATGATAAAATATTATAAATGGAAATTTACACAGACACAAAAATCAATGTAACAAAAAGCTTTGTTGAGCTTCTTGAAACAAAAAATTTGCACAAAAAAGAAAATATTAAAAGCTTGTGCTATCTTTTTGCAAAATATTGTTTAAGTGACCTTGGTCTTGAAGGCTTGGAGGTCGTCTTTTTAAAAGACGTAAAAGGGCGTTTTGGTTCGTATGCAGAAAATAAAATTTATTTAAATTCAAGATATTTAGGTCGCAATTTGCCTATTGTTTTAAACACAATAGCACATGAAATAAAGCATCATCACCAATCGACACTTGTTAATCACAAAAAGTTAAACGAGAAAAGTGATGTAATTTTTCCAATCAAACACTTCAATAGCCATATTTCTTTTGTCATTTATGACGAAAATAATTTATTTAATCCAGTATATTTCACTTCTCAAAATGAAAAAGAAGCTCGTGAGTACGCTTTGCAAATTACGGAAAAGTTTTTAACTGATGTCAAACTCCATAGCTGCGCATTTTCAACCTCTTGGGCAAATTCAGTTTTAAAGAAAAACGATGAATTTAAAAAAATAGAACAAAAAAAATATGCAGAAAACTTGGAAAAATCAAACAAAACCAAAAAAACATTAAAAAATATTACAAAATATACAATAATTGCGTTAATCAAATTTTCACTAGGTGATGCTTCTAGTTTACAAAATAATCATATTGAATATTATGCAAATTTAACAAAAAGTATTGACGGTTCTTTGGCGAGTATTTACGCAATGCTGTTTGATTACGAAAATTCCGACGAAGTTGTTCAAAAAGTTTTTGATACAAGCATAAAGTTAAAAGATGTAAAAACATTAAATGTTTTAATAAATCACCAAAACATACATTTGTCAGAAAACGAAATTCTTAAAAGTCTTTTTGTTATTTTAGACAAAAAGCCTTTAAGTTTTAACGATGCTCAAAAACTATATTTATATTCTTACGATAGTAGTGATTCAAAATATTTAACAAAAAAATATAACGAGGAATTATTAAAATTTTTAAAAGATAAAAAATTACAAAAAAATATTGATTTTGATAAAAATAACAAAAAAAATGACGAAAATTCATCATTTTTTAAATAATAGGGTTTGTTTTTGGTAAATTTTTTGGTCTTGGATATTTTGTAGGCGTACTTAATATTTTTGAAATAATTATATTCGTTCTAATACTATTTTCTTCTTTTATTATTACATTTTGTAGTTTTTCAATTTTGCCACCAAGCACTTTTATTGCATTGCTTGCTTCTTTCATTTCTTCCTCGGCTTTTAAACTCTTGTATGCTATCATTATTCCGCCACTTCTTACAAGTGGCAAACAATATTCGCACAAAGTGTTAAGCTTTGCAACTGCACGCGACACGCAAACATCGTAACTTTCTCTATTTTGTTTTGCTAAGTCCTCGGCTCGTGAGTGTATACATATTGTATTGTCAAACTTAAATATTTCAACAACTTTCTTTAAAAAGTTTATTCTTTTTTGCAAACTGTCAAGAAGTGTTAGTTTTATGTCGGGTCTAAGTATTTTTAAAGGAATGCCAGGAAGTCCTGCACCAGTCCCAACATCAACAACACTTGCATTTTTTGGTATTATTTTTATTGGCAACACACTGTCAAGAATATTCTTTATTGCAAAATCTTTTTTGTCGACTATGCGCGTTAAATTAAGCGTCTTGTTTTGCTCAATAACAATATTATAATATTTATTTAATTTAATAAGCGCGTCATCGGTGTACGGAATTTCATATTTGTCAAAAAGTTGTTTTAATATTTCAATCATATTTACCTCAAAGATTTTATATACATCATAAGTATTGTAACATCGGCAGGGGATACTCCAGAAATTCTTGACGCCTGTCCTATTGATGTTGGTCTTATGCTAGTTAGTTTTTGTCTTGCTTCAATTCTTAGCCCTTTTAGTTCGTTGTAGTCTATGGTTTCAGGAATGAGCATATTCTCTTGCTTTTTAAAATTTTCAATGTCCTCTTGCTCTTGTTTTAAATATCCCTCAAACTTCACTTCTGTGTTTACATATTCAAGTGCGCGCTTTGATATTCCGTCAAAAAGATGGAAGTATTTATCGACATCAAATATGTCTATGTTCGACCTTTTTATCATCTTTTTTACTGTTTGAGAAGTGTCAGGTACACTTTCGTTTTGTTGTTCGTAGAGAGCTTTAAATTGCTCAACTTTGTATTTTTGCTCTAAAATTTCGTAAATTTTTGCTATTTCTTGCTGTTTTTTCTCAAATTTTTCCCATCTTTCGTCACTAACTAGACCTATTTCTCTACCTATTGGCGTCAATCTTTTATCAGCGTTGTCTTGACGAAGGCGAAGTCTATACTCAGCACGTGAAGTCATCATTCTGTATGGCTCATTTGTTCCCTTTGTTACAAGGTCGTCAATAAGAACACCAATATACGCCTCATTTCGTTTCAAAACAAGTGGAGATTTTTCGTCTATGAATCTACTTGCATTTATCCCCGCAACGATGCCCTGAGCTGCCGCTTCTTCATACCCGCTTGTGCCATTTATTTGACCTGCAAAAAACAAACCTTTTATGTTTTTGTGCATAAGTGATGGATAGAGCTCGGTGCTATCTATTAGGTCATATTCAATAGCATAAGCGTCACGCATAATTTGTGCATGTTCAAGACCTTCAATGGTTTTGTACATCTCTTTTTGAACATCGACAGGAAGCGATGTTGACACGCCTTGAATATACACTTCATTTGTGTAAAGTCCCTCGGGCTCCAAAAATATTTGGTGGCGAGTTTTGTCGGCAAACCTTACAATTTTGTCTTCAATTGAAGGGCAGTATCTTGGTCCAACACCTTTGATTATTCCACTGTACATTGGAGCACGAGAAAGGTTATTTCTTATTATCTCGTGAGTTTTTTCATTGGTGTAGGTGAGATAGCAGTCACGAATATTTTTAGGTGGCGTTTCTGTTATGAAACTAAAAGTTTGAATATCGTCTTCACCGTGTTGAACACTGAGTTTTGAATAGTCTATTGTTCTGCCGTTCATTCTTGCAGGTGTGCCTGTTTTAAATCTTTTTATTGTTATTCCAAGATTTTTCAAACTGTCACTTAAATTTTCAGAACGAGAAAAGCCGTTTGGGCCACTCTGTTTACTGTATTCTCCAATAATTATTTTACTTTTAAGATAAACACCACTACAAATAACAACTGCACTTGCAAGGTATGTCTCGCCCTGAGCCGTTTTTACACCTTTGATGACATTATCTTCGCAAATAAGTTTTTCAACTTCGGCTTGTTTTATTGTTATGTTCTCATTGTTTTCAAGCGTCTGTTTCATATTGTTGTGATAAAGTTGTTTGTCGACCTGAGCACGAAGTGAGTAAACTGCTGGACCTTTGCCACGATTTAACATTCTTATTTGAATTGCACTTTTGTCTGCGCAAACGCCCATTTCTCCGCCAAGTGCATCAATTTCACAAACAAGGTGACCTTTTGCCGTTCCACCAATACTTGGATTGCATGGCAAAAAACCGATAGCATCGAGGCTTATCGTGAGTAATAATGTTTTTTTCCCAAGTCTTGCTAAGGCTAGGGCACTTTCACAACCTGCGTGTCCACCGCCTATAACTATTGCATCAAAATTATTCATAATTATTTTCCTAAGCAAAATTTGCTGAAAATTTCATCAATTATCGCTTCATTTGCTGTTTCTCCTGTAATTTCTCCCAATTTTTGCCAAATTTTTTTGATTTGCATATCAAGTATGTCTAGTGTGACGCTATTTTCACTTGTCACTTTTTCAATCATCTCAATTGCTTCTTTAAGCGCTTCGTAGTGCCGTTTATTTGTTATTTGGAGTTGACTATAATCAATTTTATCAAGCCTTGTCTTTCTCAAAATCTCGTCAAATACTGCGTCAATATTTATGTTCTGTTTTGCACTGACAACTATTGCATTGCCTATATTAACTTTTTTAGGCATATCACTTTTGTTTATGACATAAATCACTTTTGACTTGTCAAGATTTTTCTCAAGTTCTTTATCTTCATTATCAAGACTTTCACTCCCGTCAATAACAAATAATATGATGTCACTTTGCTCTATTGTCTTTTTGCTTTTTTCGACGCCAATTTTCTCTACAATGTCATCACTTTCTCTTATTCCTGCGGTGTCAATAAAGTTTATTTTTAGACCTTTATAATTTACAGTCTCTTTGAGTGTGTCGCGTGTTGTTCCTTTGACATCTGTGACTATGGCTCTGTCTTCTTTGAGTAGTGCATTAAGAAGACTACTTTTTCCAACATTTGGCTTACCAACAATGGCAACATCAACACCAAACTTTATTTTTTCGCCATTTTTGTATGTTTTTTCCAAATTTTTTAATGTTTCAAACGAATTTTTCAAAATTTCAACAACCGCTTGTTCTGACATTGCTTCGTCGTCATGTTCAGGGTAGTCGAGTGCGACTTCCAAATTAGCAACGCCGTTTTTTAAGTCATCTTGAATTTTCTTGACTTGTTTAAAAAGAGAGCCTTCGGCTAGTTTACTTGATGCTTTTATTTCGGCATCGCTTGTGGCGTTTATCATATCAATTGTTGCTTCGGCTTCATCAAGCGACATCTTCCCATTCAAAAATGCACGCTTTGAAAACTCTCCATTTTGTGCTAGCGATGCACCTTTTTCAACAATTCTATCCAAAACTTTTGTTGCAAGATATTCTCCGCCATGAATTTGAAATTCGACAACATCTTCACCAGTGAAAGAATATGGTGCTTTGAAATAAACCATCATACATCTTTCTTTTGCATCACCAAGGTCAAAATCGCCAATATATAATAGGCGAGGAGTGATATCTGAATTTTGTATTTTTTTTGAATAAAAAAGACTGCGCCCAATTTTGAGTGCATCATCTCCGCTAATTCTAACTATTGCAATCCCACCACTTCCAAGCGGTGTTGAAATTTGTGCTATTGTACTCATATGGATATTATATCACATACAATCAAAATGACAACATTTTAAAATTATTTTTCAAGAGTTTGCTCTCTTGTGCTTGTTTCTTCGTCGCTCAAAGCACCATGCTTTAACATATTTTTTATAAACATTGTTTTTATGGTTTTTTCACATTCAAAGAGATAGTTTTGGTAGTCTTGTGGTACTTCCACTCCTTTTGATTGAGTTATATCAATACATTTTTTTATATCAAAGTTTTTTATTGCATTTATTAAAAACAACTTATAAGTCGAATGGTCCTTTGCCATTTTCACAACATCTTCAATATTTTCAACAAATTTACGGCTTCTGTCTATCTTTGTATACGAAACATCAATATTTGAACTTAAATCCATATCTTCAGTCAAAAACCGTGAGTTTGGATAACTTTCGCTATACCACAATCTTGATATAGATTTTAATCCAAAAGCCATTTCGTTGTCGATTAGGGGAGAAAGGCGAAGTGTTTTGTCTTTTTTGTTGTATATAATATGTACATTTTGTCCGTGTCTGTCTTGTTGAAATGTCAAAAGGTCAAAAACAATCATTTTGTACATATCAAACCTAAAATGCCTGTCAAGTTTAAGATTATTCCTTTTGGCATAAGATTTCATATATTCAACAATTTTTTCAAAACACGAAAAGTGGTAATATGGTATATATTCTTCTATCTTATTTGTTTCTTCGTCTTTACCGTTTGTAAGAAAGCTAGCAAGTCCAAATATTTGTTCGTCGTTGTAATTTTTGAAAATTGGCTCATATTGTGCGCACTCAACATCTACCATTTTTGCAAGCTCACAGCACAAAAGTTCATTTATGAGTCTTTCTTTTCTTTGCTTGTATAACAATCCCATGTCAAATGTTTTAACAATCGCATCGCCATTTTTTAAATGAAAAATTTTGTTGCCAAGTTTGTGCGTGGATATTCCAAGTTTTTGGCTATTATTGTGCGCTTGTTTGTTTTGAAGTGCACTTTGAAAATTTATTAACTTCAATTTTTTATATTTCGACATTTTTACCTTTTGAAAATATATTGTTTAAATCTATATTAACGAAATATTTTGCCTATCTTTCAAGTCCTATTTTTTGTGTTTCACTGTGTGCGTCTATTTTCTTAATATATTCTCTAAATATGCTTTTTACTTTTCTTTCACAAGCAAAAAGATATTTTTTGTATTTTTCAGGTATTTCGACGCCTTTTTCTTCAACTTTTTTTATAGCTTTTGCTACATTGAAATTTTTCCATTGTCTTTTCAAGATTTCATATTTTTCATCATCGGTCTGTGCACATAATATTATATTCTCAATATTTTCTGTGTATGTTCCCTTCGAGATTGTGAGATACTGCGTCCCGCTTTTTTCTTCCTCCATATCGGTCATTATATCTTTCCACTTTATTCCTTCTTTGTTAAAATTAAACAAATCAAGGGTTTTTGCACCAAAAGACATTTCGTTGTCAATTAGGGGAGAGAGATATAAAAAATTGTTTTGTTTATTATATAACATATGAATATTGTTTAAATGCCTATCTTGTTGGAGAGTAAGTGTGTCAAAAACAACAACTTTGTATAAGTCATTTTCAATGTTTGGATCTAGTACATAAAGTTTTTTATCGCAATATTCGTAGAGGTCAACAACCATATCTTCAATATTCGTTGAATCGTATTTAATAAGAGAATTGTATGAGATTAATCTTTCTCCCTTTTTTCTAACATCAAAGCTTATGTTCCCTTGTCTTTTATCTTTTATTGCTGGCAAGTATTTTGCGCATGGTACGCCCATCTTTTTTGCAAGTTCATAGCACAAAAGTTCATTTATTCTTCGGAATTCTTTTGTTCTGACATAATACATATCGCCGTAAGTCTTGAAAATGGCATTGCCTTCTTTTAAGGCATACCAACAATTTTCTCCTCTGACGACAGATATACCACTCCCATCAAATTGTTTTTTTAAAGATTTTGCAAGTTCCAAATTAACGGGATATACTGTTTTATCATTTTTCTTTAAAACTACTTTCATATTATATATACTATCATACTTGATTGATTTTTTCAATATTAAATATATGATACTTTGTTAAATAGAACTTAACTTAAAAAATTCGTTTTTTTGATTTGTATTTTTTTTAAAACATTTTTTAAATATTTAAAAAAAGTTCGGATTACTTCCGAACTTTTAATTTATATTTAATTATTACTGAAAAATATTTTCTTTGATATTGTTCCATTGTTTAACAATGTCTTTTAAAACTTTTTCTATTTCAGTTTTCATTATTTCCTTTTTTTCTCCACTAAGATATATTTTATCTCTATTATTTTGTTTGAAAACTTTTAAATATTTTTTTACAATTTCTTTTTTAGCATTTTCATCTGTCATATTTTGTAATATTGATACAGTATCATTATCCAAATTGGCGTCCACTTTCTCTGTTTCAAGTACATGGTCATAGGATAGAGAAGCTAGTTTGTTTTTATCAATGTTCTCTATATGTGAGTATAAAAGTTTATAACATTGACTGCTGGTCTTATCTGAACGGTTTAAGAACATATTTACAACTTTTTTAGCATCGTCTTTTTTTAACGTTTTTAGACACTCGACAAATTTATCAAAATCGTATGTTTTTTCGTTCATCATACTTTCAAGATTTTTTGCTGTTTTTGCTTGATAGTTGTTAATATTTACTAAAATATCTTTGTCATTGTTTGAAAGTTTAACAATTTCATTGAGTAAAGAATTTTGAACAATTATTTTGTCTCCTTCTTTATTCAACAACTCAATTAGTTGATTTTTAAAGTCTTCGTTGTACATATTTTTTACTGTTTTGATAATGCCATCAGTTGGCAATTTTTGTAATATGTTGGCAACTAATTGTTTATAATCAAGCCAAGAATCTTTGTACCATTGTTTGTTTTCACTTTCCAAATCAATATTCGTCAACGTTTCTATGTTATTTTTAACCCAGTCTTGATAAAGTTTAGCACATTCTTTTTTTGTCTTTAAAGATGCCTTACCTTTTTTAAGGTTAGAAATAAACAAAAAGAATTTCTTTGCCGTGTATCTATCAAGCCCCTTAGGGTCGTACATTTTCCTTTGCTCTTGTGTGCTTATTGCTGACAAATAGTTGATATTTTTTGAGTATACTTGGTCAAGCGCTTTTTTGAAGTGGCTTGTTACATAGAGCATGCTTCCAACCATATAGTCTGGATGTTTTTCTATTTGCTTATACAAATCGGTATCAGAAAAATTGTCTAGCAAATATTCGAAACTGTCTGAGAAGAATGAGTCCTTTCTTTGATTCACAATTTGCTCACATTTAAGATAAGCATACCATGCGTCGCCAGAAGGGAAGGCGTGATCGCCCGTTTTTTTCTCGTATATATTCAATAAAGAATTCGTATTAACTTCATTATTAAATTTTAATACTATTTCTTTTAATGCTTCTTTTTCTCTTTTTTCGTCAACTATTTCTTTTATATTCTTAAAGAGATTACTATCCTCTGGAAATTTTTGTAAATATTTGCGAGGTTCGTCAGGGTCTCTTGCAATTATGTATTCAATTGCAACATCTTTCAATATATTTTTGTCCATTCCTTGAATATTTTCAAAGCAATACAAACAAAAATCTAAATATTTACTCTGTGCAATTTTTTGTTCAAAATCTTTACTGTTTTGTGGCTTAAAAATTTTTAAGTATTCGTAACAGTAAAGGGGATTGCCGTCTTTTAATATTATTTTTCCAAGGGTGCCATCAGCATCTCCAATCAAAAGTGCCGTTTTTAGACACTCGTATGGGTCTTTGTTTTTCAAAACGGTTTTGTAGTTTGCTTTGACTTCTTGTTTAAACTCTTCATCAATTTCTTTATTGATATGGTTTAGTGACTTGTCTAAAAGCTTAGTATATTCAATTACATTGACACTTTCCCAATAAGGTAGTGATGCCATTTGTGTGGCATACTTGAAAGTGTCACCTAGGTTTTTTAAAAAATCAAGTTTTGTCATTAACATATTTTCCCCTTTTATATAAACATATTTTAACAAACAAGCCACTAAATGTCAATATTGGCAGTTTTTAAAAGTGGCTAAGCAAGATATCCTTGTTTATTTAATAATTAAATTCTATTTGATTGTTTAAATCTCGATTTTTTTTGATACATTCTGCAAACTCTTTTCTTATGTATTTATTAAGAGCAATTAAATAGTTTTTATAATTATTTGGTACTTTAATACCTTTTTTCTGCAATATTTGTATCGCTTCTTTCACATCAAAATTTTTTACAGCGTTTATCAAAAATTCATAATATTTTTTATGTGTTTTTGCCAACTTGACAAGGTCATTTATGTTTTCTTCATAATTGTGATAACTGCACACACTTAGACTTCTAATTTCACGAAACATCTCGTTCATATCGTCAACTATTTTGTGTATTGTTACCTTTAAATCGCACGAAATGAATTTATCAATAGATATTACTCCAAAAGCCATTTCATTATCTATAATTGGTGAGAGATATCTAAAATTGTTTTTCTTATCATCTATTATGTGAATATTCAACAAATGTCTATCTTGTTGCATAGACAAATAGTCAAATACTGTTAATTTAAAAAGGTCAAATTCAAATTCGGGGTCTAATACATATCCGTCATCTTCTGTCTTTTCTTCAATTTCGTCAAGTATTTCTCCCAAAGTAGAAGATTGAATGTAGTTAGACACATCGTATGCCGTCGTTAATTTTTGATGAGTTGAATTTACTTTGTAGCTTACAAGCCCTTTAATTACTTTGCCGTTTTTATTGTCATAAGCAGGCTCATATGTTGCACAAGGAACATTTATCATTTTTGCTAGTTCATAGCACAAAAGTTCGTTTATATATCTATACTCTTTTATAGCTGGAAATAGGTAATCATCAAAAGTTTTGAATATTGCTTTCCCTTTTGGTAACAAAAACCATTTTGAACCGAAAGTTTGAGTTGAAATACCAGTTACATTTTTCTTATTTATTGTCTTGAATTTTTCTAAATCAATTGGTTTTAACTTTTCATATTTTTTTCTATTTTTTAACATACCTTGATTATAACACTAAGTGAATTTTTGCGCAATAGCAAAAAAAAGAACACATTTTGTGTTCTTTTAGTTCTTTTCTATTTCTCTTATAATCAAATACCTGTGTGGTTCTTCACCTTTTGAAAATGTTTCAATGTCTTCATAGTCAGCAAGTGCCATATGAATAACTCTTCTTTCTGCTGGTGTCATTGGTTCAAGTTTGACACTTGAATGAGTTTTTTGCACTTTTCTTGCCATACGCTGTGCAAGGGCAATGAGTGAACCTTCTCTTCTCTTTCTATAACCGTCACAGTCAAGTCTTATTGGCTTTGCGTGTCTATCATTTTTCCCAACATAGACTGTACACAAATATTGAAGCGCGTTTAGTCCTTCTCCGCGGTAGCCGATAATGTCACTGTAATTTTTAATATCGCCATATATTGCATCATCTTCTTCTCTAAGTTCAACTTCGGCGGTCAAACTAAGTTTATTTAAAAGTCCGTTCAAAAAATCTTTAGCTTTTTCTATTTCAGTTCTTGTGTCAGGTTTTTTTGGTTCTTCTTTTTTTGTTGTTTCTTTTTCTTTATCTTCCACAAATGTTTCAGTTTCTTCTTCTATTTGTTGTGGCTCTTCATTCACATCTTCTTGCTTTTCAGTTTCTTCTTTATGCTCGGTTTCTTCGGATTTTTCTTCTTCTATTTTAATCTCTTCGCGTTTTTTGTCACGATTTTGATATTTTTCAACTTCGTCAGGGGAGATGGACACTCTGACTTTGGCTTTTCTAAAAAACCCGCCTTCGTCAAGTATTTTTATGTCACAATCTTCTCTTGGCGCTTTTAATTCAAACAGTGCATTTTCTATTGCCTGTTCCAAATTTTTACCAGTCGCTTCTACTTCAAGCATAATTCCCTCCTAATTAAATTCTTTTAAGCCTGTCCTTTGGCTCGTTTTTCTTTTCTTTGTGCTTGTCTATTGCATCGTTTATAGCATCAAATATTGGGGTCATAACAAGTCCTACAATTTGACCTGTTATCATGTAAAGTGAAAACATTGTGGTATAAAATAGTGTAAAGAACGCCATGAAAACTGTCATAAATATTGCTGTCCCGTATCCTAATTTTTGCGCGCCACTTTGCTTGTTTTTTCTAATCACAAGCCATTGGTTCAAAAATGTTACACCAGCGACAATTATGAGCAAAATAAAGTAACCGTTTGTTCTTCCGTTTGACTCGCGAAGTGGATCCATTATACTGTCATATACATTTTTAAACTCTTCATTTTCTTTTTCTTCTTTTGTCAGCCTTGCGACGCTTGCATACTCAGAGTATGAAGGAATTGAATTTTTGAAAGGACTGTCTGCCATCCAAATATTATCTATCCACAAAAAGCTTACTTTTGTCTGCTTATACTTTTCAACAACATTTTGATTTGCCGTCTGAATTATTTGTGTCTTTGCTTCACCTTCTTCAAGTCCATTCATTATAGCAACAACAGGTGCACACACATCATAAACACTTACTCCTTCTTGATTGAAGTTAAGTTCTATGCTGTTGTCTTCTGCGTATTCTTGAACATACGCTACCATAAGTTGTTCATACTGGTCTTGAATTTTGTAACTTGCCATTGCATTCATACCATTTAATAGGGTAATGAATATTGCAAGTGTTAAACCTAAATTTAAAACCATAATCCAACATGAGCCCATAGGGTTTATTTTTTCACGCTTGTATAGCTCTGCTAGTTTTTGATTTTTAAGGTTTGGATCGCTAGCGTACTTTTTGTTTATTGCCTCCATCTGTGGCTGAATTTTTGCTTGCATTTTAGCCATGTTTCTCGACGTTCTTCGGTTGAAAAAATCTATTGGCGACATAACAACTTTTATTATGAGCGTCAATAGAATAATTGATATTGCAAAATTACCAATACCGCTTTCAAAAAATGTTATTATTTTTTCCCACATTCCAGTTGGTTGAGTTGCCAACAGAGTTGAAATTAAATTAGCCATTTACTATCTCCCTTGATGTTTTGAGGTAAAAAGTCATATCCGCCGTCATGCTTTGGCCCACACCTTATTATTCTTTTAAAAGAAAGATGTATTCCTTTAAAAACTCCAAACTCCTTTATTGCAAGGTATGCATATTTGGAGCATGAGGGGATATATCTGCAAGTGTGGGGAAGAAGTGGAGAGATGCACCACCTGTATATGTTAACAAAAAACATGCACAAAAGTTTAATTGGATATGACAAAACTTTAATCACTTTCGACATAAAGCCCATTTCTTTTTAAAATTTCTAACATATTTTGCCTTATCTCAAAATATGATTTTTCTTCAATACCTTTTTTAGCTGTGAAAACATAGTTGTATGATTTGTTGACATTTTTTAAAAGAGAAACAAAGCTCTCTCTAAGTCTTCTTTTAACTTTGTTTCTTACAACACTTTTCCCAATCTTTTTAGAAACTGAAAAGCCAACTTTAACTGTCCTTAGTTTTGTTTTCACGTATGTCAAGGTTAGTAATTCATAACTCTTTGTTTCACCATGCTTATAAACATATATGAAATGTTTGTTTTTTCTAAGTCTGTTTTCACTTTTAATCATCTAGTTATGCCGCCAAAACTTTTCTGCCTCTGTTTCTTCTTCTCTTGAGAACGTTTCTACCACCTTGGGTACGCATTCTTTGCCTAAAACCGTGGACTTTTTGTCTTCTTCTCTTTTTAGGTTGATATGTTCTCTTCATAGCCATAATAAAAAATCCTCCTATTCTTTTTTGGTTTCACAAGTAGACCTAAGCGATAAAAAACAAGAATAGTCTTTTGCAAAACTATTCTAGTATAAATTACAAATCTTTGTTTGTCAATCAATTTATCATTCTGACTGGCAATATAAGATATAGATATTGGTCATTATCACTATCAACTGGCGTTATTGTGCAAGGGTTTGTTGGTCCTTGAAAGTTAATTTTAACAAACTCGTCTGTTGTTACTCTGAAAGCTTCCAAGAAGTATCTTGCGTTAAATGCAATGAGTAAGTCTTTTCCTTCCAAAACAACACTTATCTTTTCTTTGATATTTCCTATGTCTGAGTTTGATGTCAAAAGCATTGTATCTTCTTTTATATCAAACTTGACTAAGTTGTTTTGACCAATCTTTGAAAGTAATGAAGCTCTTTCAAGTGCATCAACAAGTTGCGCTTTGTTTACTGTGATGACTGTGTCTTTTGCCGATGCCATTATTATTTGTTTGTAGTTCAAAAATTCGCCTTCCAAAAGTCTTGTTATTATCTTTGTGTCGCCTTGGTCAACCATAAGGAAGTTTTTGTTCACATAAACATTCACTTGTTCGTCTGAGTCATCCAAAAGTTTAGATATCTCTCTCAAAGATTTATCTGGCACTATGCAAGATGTTTCAATGTTTGAATAGGTGAGTGGCTTTTTTGCAAGACTTAGTCTATATCCATCACTTGTGACTGCCTTTATGGTGTCATGATTTATTTCAAGCAAACATCCACGGAGTATTGGACGAGAGTCGTCTATTGCAACTGAGAATATGACGCTGTTTATCAAGTCTTTAAGATTTATGTTGCTTATTCCAAAATACTCTTTTGAGTCCATAAGGTTGATGTCTGGATATTCACTTTCAACAAAGCATTGGATATAGCCTTCACTGTCAAGATATTTTATTTTTAGTCCGTTGTTTTGTTCGAGTGTGAGCTCAATCTTATCGTTTGTCAATTTTTTGACATACTCAGAGAAAAACTTTCCTGGTACGACACAACTTCCTTCTTCTTTGACTTCGGCTTTTATCTTCTTTTCAATAGAAAGTTCAAGGTCTGTTGAAAATAGTGTTAGGGTGTCATCTTCTGCAACAAGTTTTATTCCTTCTAAGATAGGGTTTGTTGTTTTTACCGCTATCGCTTTGCTTACTTTAAGTACTGCATCAGCAAGGTCCAATCCTTCACAAATAATTTGCATTTTTTTACTTCCTTTTAATTTTTTATTTTTTTTATTTAAATTGTTTTAGTATTAGTAATAGATGTGGATATGTTAACTAAATTTTTGTCATACAATAAATTGTATTTATGGTATGAATTATCTCAAAAACTTTCCATATGTTGTGAATACAAAATGTGCATAACTTGTTGATAAAAAATTTTTTTTGTAAACATATCAACATTTTTCACTTAATTGAGTTTTTAAGTCGTTGACAATAGTCTTTGTTTTGTGGTCTTTTTTTATAAGTTCGGTTATCTTATCTCGGGAGTGAATGATTGTTGTATGGTCTCTTCCGCCGAAGAATTTACCAATTGCAACAAGTGGAATATCTAACATTTCACTAATAAGGTATATAGCCATCATTCTTGGTTCAACAATTTCTTTTGACTTTTTCTTTCCCGTTATTTCATTATAGCCAATTGAGTAGTAGTCACAAACTGTTTGAATAATCATCTCAGGCGTGAGCTTTTCTTTTTTGACATCTATTTGTTCTTTTAGCGCCTCTTTTGCCTCTTCAATTGTCGCACTTTTTTTGCCAAGAAGTGTCGCAAAGAAGTACACTTTACTCAAAAGACCTTCCATTTCACGAATATTGGTGTCAACTTTCTCTGCAATGAAATCAATCACATCATCATCTATAAAGTATCTTTCAAGTTGTGCTTTTTTTCTAAGAATTGCAACTCTTGTTTCAAAGTCTGGCATTTGGATATCTTGGATAAGTCCGCTTGTTAGTCTGCTGACAAGCCTGTCGGCAAGGGTTTCAATTTCTTTTGGTGGTCTATCTGATGAAATAATTATTTGCTTGTTTTGTTGATAAAGGTCATTAAAAGTGTGAAAAAACTCTTCCTGTGTGCTTGTTCGTCCTGCAATGAATTGAATATCATCAACCATAAGAACATCAAGGTTACGATATTTCTCTCTAAATTGTGCCGTGCCTTTGACTGAGCCTTTTTCTTTGTTTGTGCCAAGTGATTCAATATAGTCGTTTGTGAATTGGTCACAAGTGACATATTCAATTTTTAGTTTTGGGTTAGACTGCTTCAAATAATTGCCAATTGCGTGAAGAAGGTGAGTTTTGCCAAGTCCAACGCCACCATATATAAATAGTGGGTTAAATTTATGCCCTGGGTTTTCTGCAACTGCACGCGCTGCCGCATAGCAAAATTGATTACTTTTTCCAACAATAAAGTTATCAAATGTGTATTTTGGGTTAAACATCATCTTTTGTGATTCGTCAGGTTCAATAACTTTTTCTTGTGGTTTATTTTTTTTGAGATATTCTTCTTTTTCGTCTGGGTCAAGTACTTCAAAGCCTGTTCCTTCGCCAAACACACTTTCAATCGCCTCGGTCAATTCTTTTGAGTGATTTTTGAGTAGTTGTCTTTTAGCAGAAGGTGAGTTTGCAACAAGCACAAGTTTGTCTTTATAGTCCAAAACTTCAAGCGTTTCAATCCATAATTCATATGAAACAAAACTAACCATGCTTTCAAGTTTTGAAAGAACGTTGTCCCACATTTGTTTTAAGTCTTGCATTTATTTCTCCATGTTAATTATATATTAAACACCATAAGTTGTCAAACTTCGGTGTTTTGTTTTTTGGTCTTATCTTTTTTTTGCTTTTTTTCTATATCTTTTTCTTTGTGCTTTTCTTTTTTCTCTTTTCTTTTTTGTTTATATGTTTTTACAAACTTTTCAAAAGCGTCAGGCTGATGCTCTTCAAGTGGTTTAACCGCCACTTTTTCATCTCTGACGGCAAGAGGCTTTTCATTGAATGGCAAAACGACTTGGTCATTTCTAAGTCTAACTTCAAGTTGGTTATATGGCATTTGAATATTATCACGCTTGAACTCATTGAAAACATTTTCCATAACATAATAATACACATCCCAATAGTCTTCCCCATAGCACCAGCAGTTAGCATATATAGAAATACTGCTGTCGCCAAGTTTTTCAAGTGCGCAAAATGGAGCAGGGGTCAAAAGCACTTTGTTACAACTTGTCATAACGCTGAGAATAACTTGCTTTGCTTTTTCAACATCGCTTGCATAGTCAATGCTAAAACTAAAAACAACTTTTCTTGTCTTGTTGTGACTGTAATTGATAAGTTCACTTCCAACAACAGTGCTGTTTGGTATGCTTATTGTCTTGTTGTCGGTAGTTGTTATTATTGTGTGAAGCATATTTATTTCTTTGACTGTGCCTTCAACATCGTCAATCTTTATGTAGTCTCCTTCATTAAAAGGACGAGTTGTTATTATCACCACGCCGTTTGCAAGGTTTGAAAGACTGTCTTGCATAGCAAGAGAAAGAGCAAGTCCAGCCGCAGAGATAACTGCAATAAAGCCAGTGATTGGTATTCCGATGATTTGACAAATTGCAATCAACAGTAGCATATATAATGAAAATTTGATAACTGTCAACAAAAATTTTGCCGTGACAGATGGCATTTTGGTTTTTGAGAATATTTTTCTCAATAGTTTAACAAATAATTTAATGACAATAAAGCCAAGTATAAAAACGCCCAAGCATTGAAGTATGTTAAGTCCAACAGTTTTTATTATGTTAACAGCTTCATCTTTTAGTGCGTTCCAGTCTATTAAAAGTAAACTCATAATTTCTCCTTTGTATCACCATTATTGTATTATTATGTGCATAATTTGTCAAAAAAAAGTCACAAGGAAAGCGAAAAACTTGATTTGTGATAGAGTAAAGGCTTTAAGATTGTTATTTATTTGACATGACAATAAAAAACATTTATAGTAAAAATACAACAAATGATAAGGAAGGATAATTATGGACGAAGATGAAGAGTTAAATTACAGATATGATACACAACTTTTGATTGACGGAAAAGACTTGGACGAAGACAAGATAAAAGACTACTTCAACAAAAACTTTGTTGGAGATTGTTTGCTTGTCGTCGGTGACAGTGAACTTATAAAAATTCACTATCACACAAACGAGCCATGGAAAGTACTTGAATATTGTTCAACACTTGGCGAGATATACGACATAGTGGTGGAGGATATGTTTCGTCAAGCTAAAGGCCTCCAAGGCTAAAAAAAACCGAAAAGCTTCGCGATACATTGTTTCTGCTATGCCAGTCTAGACAGTCATTTAGGTAAAACTAAACTCCTGCCTAGCCTGACATAGCGAGCCTCGTCTCGCTTGCTTTTCGGCTTTTTTTATCTAACACTGCCATGCCGTGCCACACAGTCGTTTAGGAAAATAAACTCGTGCGTGTCACGACATGTCGAGCCTCGTCTTCTCCTCACAATTTTGTGTTTTTTACTTAATATCTACATATCTACGAAAAATCTATGCAAAATTGTGCCGAAAGTGCAGTTTTTGCCCCAAGCTTCGTCTTACTTGTTTTTAGACAGTTTGTTTTTTTGTTTAAACATCGCGATACATTGTTTCTGCTATGTTTTTTTTTGACAAAAGAAATGCACTGCATTTCTTCCCCTAAGTCACGGCAAAATCGCCAACAAAGTGCGATTTTCGTTTGGCCGTGAGAAGAGGGCAAAAACAAACATAAAGCACAATATTTTGCAAGTATTTGCAAAATTGTGCCGAAAGTGCAGTTTTTGTCCCAAACCTCGTCTTACTTGTTTTTAGACAGTTTGTTTTTTTGTTTAAACATCGCGATACATTGTTTCTGCTATGTTTTTTTTTG
>CALWTG010000005.1 GCA_944384385.1 uncultured Clostridia bacterium
TTCGGTGGGGCGTGAGAAAGAGGGCGAGCACTAACATTAGTCTCTATGTTTTGCCAAGCATTTGCAACATTGTGTCATTTAGTGCAGTTTTTGCCCAGGCTCTCGGGGCTTTATTTGTGTTTTTTACCTTTACTATGAAAAGGGCGAATACTTTGTTTCTGCTATTTTTTTTTGACAAAAGAAATGCACTGCATTTTTTTTCCTAAAGATGATGCGCAACAAGTAAGATAGGTCGATAAATAAAATAATATAATAATAAAAAAATTTTTGAAAATACTCGTAAAAATGTGATTTTACGAGTATTTTTGGTTAAAGAACGGATATATCTTAACAGTATTTGAAAAAATAAAAAATATGTGTTTATTTACGAAATGTGGATTTGCATGCAAATTTGTTTTTTTTATTCCATCAAAAAGGATAGCTTTTTGCGGATGCGGGAAAGGGCGTTGTCTATGCTCTTATTTGTGACGCTGAGTTTTGTGGCAATGTCCTTATACGAATAGCCTTTTAAAAACATAGAAAGCACTTGTTGTTCAAACTTTGAAAGCGAGCCTTGTATGTTTTGCTTTATAGACTCAATATTCTCGTTTTGAATGAGTTTTTCATCAGGTGAGGGGTTTGGTGAAACAAGTGTGTCGCTTTGTTTAAGAATGTCGACGCTTTGATTTAATATCGCATTTTTCTTTCTATTTGCAATCTTGATGGCACTTTGCACATTTCTCGTGATACACATATGGGCAAAAGTTGAAAAAGATGTCTTGGAGCTTGTGTCATAGCTTGTGTACGCTTTGTATAGTCCAATCATTGCCTCTTGCACAAGGTCGTCATAATCTCCACCAATCAAAAAATAGTTGCGGGCAATTTTGCTCGCAAGACTTTTATATCGTGACATTAGTGCGTCAAGGGCAATGCTGTCGCCAGCTTTTGCCTTTTTTATTAGTTCGTTATCACTTAACATCTTTGTCTTAGCGCCTCATAAATGGCAATACCTGCCGCAACACTTGCGTTTAAACTGTTGATTTTCCCGAGTTGTTTAAGGGTGATGACG
This sequence comes from uncultured Clostridia bacterium, assembly GCA_944384385.1. Lineage (GTDB taxonomy): Bacteria > Bacillota > Clostridia > Christensenellales > UBA1242 > UBA5893. Next base: position 1,049 of record CALWTG010000005.1, read on the forward strand.
TCATCGCAGTTTTGTTTTAGTAGCCTTGAAACGCCAAAACCTTCACTGCCAATAACTAGAGCAATGTCACCGGTGAGATTTGTTTTGTATATATCTTTTCCGCCAAGTTCAAGAGCGTACACCCAAATGTTTTGCTTTTTAAGGTCACAAACAACGTTGTTTAAGTTTGTCACCCTTGCTATCTTCATATTTGTGGTTGCACCTGCACTTGTCTTTATTACAGTGTCATTTACTTGACAAGCACGCCTGTCTTGAATGATTATTCCGTTGACTCCTGCACACTCGCACGTTCTTATTATTGCGCCAAGGTTGTGTGGATCTTCAATTCCGTCCAAAATAACAATAAATCTTTTGCCAACTTCTGCACTGTTTAGTATATCTTCCACAGTGGAGTATTCAAAGTCAGTTGTTTCACAAACAAAGCCTTGATGATGTTGCGCCTTTTTGTCTAGAACCATTTTTGACACAAAGTCAATTTTCACACCATTTTGTTTTGCAAGTGCAATTATTTCATTGCTGACTTTGTCAGATAGATTATTTTGAACATAAAGCCTGTTTATTGTCTGACCACTTCTCAGTAGTTCACGAACGATATTTCTTCCTTGTGCTATCACATATCCTCCATAGAGCATTTTAAAAATTTTTCAAGACGGTTTTTGTCATCGCTGACATAAAGGAAACCAATAAGCGCTTCAAAGCAAGTTGCCTTTTTGTAATCTTCTTCTGTGCTGTTTTTGGCGCTGTGGTGAATTTTTGTGTTGCGAGTTCTTCGCACTAAGTCTTTTTCTTCTTCCGTTAGTTCGTCGTAAATTTTGTCTAAGACTTTGCTTTGACGGGTTGCACAGCAGTACTTACTTGCTAAGGAGTGGTAGGCGTTTATTTTTTTGTCACCGTGAACAATATTCTTCCTAACATAAAGCGTGTGGACTGCGTCACCCAAAAAAGCCAGTTCAAGCGTTGTCAAATTTTTCGTCATTGAATAAATACTCTCTTATTTTTTGTAAATTATAACTTTTATCCACAATTTTGTCAAACATATAAAAGTCTTGCAAAATATAACAAATCCACAAAAAAGTGAATAAGTTATCCACTTATCCACATTTGCATATTTATTCATTTTAATTTTTAATTATAAATTTTTGGCAAATTTTGGTTAAAAGTGGATAATTTAAAGCAAGTTATCCACATATCCACACTTGGTTATGCAAAAATAACAGTTTTCATATCTCTTCAAAAGCTTTACATTTTATTGTAGTGTGAATAACTTGTTAATATGTATAGTTTGTGTGGCTAATTTTGTCAAATAAAGATTGACATCGTCGTGAATAAATCTTATATTTATTGTTAGTTGGAGATTTTATTATGGATTTTAGTTATTCAAAAAGTGTTGATGACAAGTGGAGAAAGATTTGGGAGGAGAGAAAAACCTACAAATTCAACGAGGATAGTGACAAACCAAAGTACTATCTACTTGAAATGTTTTCATATCCATCGGCAAGCAAACTTCATATGGGCCACTGGTGGAATTATAGTTTGCCAGACAGCTTCGGCAGAATGAAACGTATGCAGGGCTACAATGTTTTTCAGCCTATGGGTTTTGATGCCTTTGGACTACCTGCTGAAAACTATGCAATAAAGACAGGCATTCACCCAAAGGACAGCACACAAAAAAACATCGAGACCATGGAAGAACAGCTTAAACAACTTGGTGCAACATACGACTGGGACTATGAGATAAAGACAAATGAAGAAGAGTACTACAAATGGACACAGTGGGTATTTTTGAAGCTTTATGAAAAAGGACTTGCATACAGAAAAGACGCACCAGTAAACTACTGCCCACACTGCCAAACAGTGCTTGCAAACGAGCAGGCTAGTGGTGGTGAGTGTGAGAGATGTCACACAAAAGTTGAGCATAAGCATTTAACACAGTGGTTTTTCAAAATAACTGACTATGCCGACAAACTTTTGGAAGGACTAAAAGACCTTGACTGGCCAGAAAGGACAAAGCGTATTCAAACAAATTGGATAGGCAAAAACACGGGTGCAAAAGTTGTGTTTAATGTTGAAGGGCATGACGAGAAAATTGAAGTGTTCACAACACGAGTTGATACGCTTATGGGCGTAACCTATGTTGTGCTCGCACCAGAAAATGAACTTGTGGATAAAATAACAACAGCGGACCAAAAGGGCGAAATTGAAGACTATAAGCAAAAAGTTTTGCACCTTAGCGAAATTGACAGAACAAGCACAGTGAGAGAAAAGACGGGCGCATTCACAGGGGCGTATGCAATACACCCACTCACAAAAAAGCGTGTGCCAGTGTATATCAGCGACTATGTGCTTGCAAGTTATGGCACAGGGGCAGTTATGGCAGTGCCTGCTCATGACGAGCGTGACTATGCTTTTGCGAAAAAGTTTGGTCTTGAAATAAAAGAAGTTATTAAAAGTCCAGACGGCGAAACAACACTTCCATACACATCATCAGGAGTTTTGGTCAATAGCGGTGAGTTTGACGGGCTTGAAAGCGGAAAGGCAAAACTTGCCATTGTTGAAAAGCTTAAACAAAATGGTTTAGGAGAGATGACGACGACTTATCGTCTTAGAGATTGGCTCATCAGCCGTCAAAGATATTGGGGAGCACCAATTCCCGTTGTTTACTGTGAACACTGCGGAATTGTGCCAGTGCCAGAAAGTCAGCTTCCTGTCAAGCTTCCATACAATGTTGACTTCAAGCCAACAGGCAAAAGTCCACTTTACTACTGCGATGAGTTTGTGAACACAACTTGTCCAAAGTGTGGCGCTAAGGCAAGGCGTGAAACTGATACACTTGACACTTTTGTTTGTTCAAGTTGGTACTACCTTAGATATCTTGACCCACATAACAGCAAAGCTCCTTTTGACAAAGCAAAAGTTGACAAATTTATGCCTGTTGACAAATATGTTGGCGGAGTTGAGCACGCAGCGATGCACCTTCTTTATGCAAGGTTTATATACAAAGCACTTGGCGATATGGGATATGTCAGCGGACAAGAACCATTTAAGAGCTTGATTCACCAAGGCACAATTCTTGGTGCAGACGGGCAAAAGATGAGCAAAAGTCTTGGCAACACAGTCAGTGCAGACGAGTATGTTGCAAAGTTTGGTAGCGATGTGTTCAGAACATATCTTGGCTTTGGCTTCTCATATACAGAAGGCGGGCCATGGAGTGATGACGGAATACTGGCAATAAACAAATTTTTCCAAAAGGTTGCAAAGGTGTTTGAAAACTTTTATGACCTTAAATCAAATGAAAATAAACAAGTCGATGAAGAGCTTGAAGTATGGCTCAATAAGACAATAAAAAATGTTACAGAAGATATGGAGAACTTCCAATTCAACACGTCAATAGCAAGGCTTATGGAACTTACTTCTGCAATAACAAAGTATCAGACGAGAAAAGATAGAAATTACGAGCAAGAAAAACACACCGTCTATTCATATGCAAAACTTTTGGCACCACTTATGCCACACTATATGGAAGATGTGTGGGAAAAACTTGGGCATGAAACATCAATATTTGATGAGGCTTGGCCAAAGTATGACATATCAAAAACTGTTGCAAAGCAAGTTGAAATTGCAGTGCAGGTAAACGGTCAAATAAGGGCAAGAATAAACATACCAGCAGATAGTAGTGATGAAGATATGAAAAAATTAGCGCTTGAAAACCAAAGCGTACAAAATTACACAAACGGCAAACAAATCAAAAAAGTTATTTGCATTAAAAATAGACTTGTAAATATAGTTGTTTAATGGGGGAGAGTATGCTTAAAAAAATTTATGCAAAAATTTTTAAATACACCGATATTGCTACAAGAAAAAGATTGCTTAGACAAAACCTAAAAAAGCCCGAAGAACTTTATGAAGACATAGATATAAAGTATGGTGAAGATGATATAAATAGGTTTGATATAATATATCCATCTTCTCAAAAAGACCAAAAACTCACAACAATATTATACATTCATGGCGGTGGTTATGTTGCAGGATTGAAAGAAAATTGCATAATTCACTGTTATAGACTTGCCGAGATGGGTTATTGCGTAATAAGTATGGAGTACACAAAGTCAGAAACAAAGGGCTTTCCAACGCCAGTTTTTGAAACTTTTCAACTTTTAAGTTACATTCAAAATCACGAAGAAATTGCAAAGCATATAGACTTTGACAAGTTGTTTTTGTGTGGCGACAGTGCAGGCGGACACATTTCGGCACTTGTTGCAAACATTTTGGAAAGCGAAGACCTAAAACAAAAGTTTGGCGTTCAAAGCGATTTGAAAATCAAAGGCTTAATTTTGCATAGTCCTGTTTTTGGAGTGTTTAAGTTTGGCAAACTTAGGTTTTTAAGAAAAAGATTAGAAGAAGTTGTGTTTAATGAATACAACAGTCAGTCAATAAAAAACTGTTGCAACAACCTTGAACTTTTGAACAAAAATTTTCCACCATGTATAATCTTTACGGCTAACAACGACATTTTAAATGTCCACACCAACATTTTATTGAAAAAGGCGAAAAAGCTAAATCTTAGTATTATGAACTATAACTTCATAACTGGCAAAAATTTGTTTCATGACTTCACGATAACATATCCAGACGGCAAAGAAGCAAAGTTCGCACGACAAAAAACAAAGCTTTTTATTGACAATGTTTGTCAAAACACGCTTTCAAACAAATGCGAAAAGAAAAACATTTCGCTTGTCATGAGCAAAATCACAGATAAAACACAAACCAAAAAAATTGATGAAGAAAAGACAATAACTTGTTGACAAATAAAGTTTTGCGTGATAAAATACCCAAGTAAATTGAATATTTCTTTTCCAAAGACAGCAAGTGAATTTTCGTAAACCTGTGTGGTGCTTGCCGAGGCAAAGTTTTGAAGTGGAGTTTTTTCCTTTCGGCCTTTGCCGAAAGGAATTTTTAATTTATAACATACAAATCTAACTTAAAGGAGGCAAATAAATGAGTGCAAATCTTGAAGCAAAAAAAGCACTTGTTGAGGAAATAAAAGACAAACTCTCTCGTGCAAAAACTGTTGTGTTTGTTGACTATCGTGGCATCACTGTTGATCAAGACACAAAGCTTCGTTCACAGTTCAGAAAAGCTGGCGCTGAGTACAAAGTTTACAAAAACAGACTCATGGCAAAAGCTCTTGACGAGCTTGGATACAAAGATGTTGAAAAATATCTTGAAGGCACAAGCGCTGTTGCTTTCGGCTATGAAGATGAAATAGCCCCTGCAAAACTTTTAAAAGATGCAGTTAGCGACAACTGTGCAATGTCAGTTAAGTTTGGCATATACAACAATCAAATCGTTGATGAAAATGAAATTAAAAAACTTGCAAGCATTCCATCAAGACAAACTCTTCTTGGTCAACTTGTTGGCTTACTTTCATCACCTATGCGTAGTCTTGCAATCGCAGTCAAGGCTATTGCTGATAAACAATAATTTAAAAAGGAGAATAAAAAAATGGCAGATTTAAATAAATTTGTAGAAGAAATCAAAGGTCTTACAGTTGTTGAACTCAATGACCTTGTAAAGAAAATTGAAGAGGAATTTGGCGTAAGCGCAGCAGCTATGGTTGCAGCAGCACCAGCAGGCGGCGCACAAGCAGCTCAAGAAGAGAAGACAGAATTCAATGTCGTTCTTAAAGAAGCTGGCGCAAACAAAATCGCAGTTATCAAAGCTGTTAGAGAAATCACAGGACTTGGTCTTGGCGAAGCAAAAGCATTGGTTGACGGCGCTCCAAAAACAGTTAAAGAGAATGTTCCAACAGAAGAAGCAAAAGCTATGGAAGCAAAACTCAAAGAAGCTGGCGCTGTTGTTGAACTTCAATAATTGTTTAAAAAGTAAAAATAAATTAAATAAAGATTTGTATGTAAAAAACCAAACAAGAAAACCTTGCTTGGTTTTTTTTGTAAAAAAAAAACATTGTTATATTATTTTGTTATTATGTTTTCTAATTTTTTAACATTAAATAAAAATAGTAGATTTTTTTATTGTGTTTATGATATATTTCTTTTGGAGAAAATATGGAAAAATTAAAAATTGGAATGTTCATTGACACCTTTTTCCCTATGATTGACGGCGTGATTATGGTTGTTGATAATTATGCAAAAAGGTTAAATAAAATTGCAGATGTGACTGTCTTTTGTCCATACGGAAAAGATAAAAAATATAAAGATAATTTTGATTACAAAGTGGTTAGATGCAAGAGTTTAAAAATTGTAAACTATGATTACACCTTGCCAGTGCCACAGTTTGATAAAAAGTTTAAAAAAGCATTAAAAGAGGCGAAGCTAGACATCGTCCATATTCATTCGCCAATGGGTATAGGCAAAATGGCTTCAAAGTATGCTAAAAAGCGCAACATTCCTTGTGTGGTGACACTTCACAGTCAATACAAGCAAGATATATACAAGATGACACACCTAAAAGGCTTGACAAACATTGTGCTTAAAAGTTTGATGAAAACAATAAATAGGTGTGATGTTGCGTGGGCAGTCAATGCAGATATTCAAAAATTGTTTGTTGATGAATACGGACTAAAAATACCAAACAAAGTGGTAAATAACGCCACAGATATGCAGTTTTTGCCACAAAAAGAGCAAATTCGTGAAGAAATTAGAAAAAAATACAATATTGCAGATGATGAGTATATATTCTCTTTTGTGGGAAGAATAAATGTAATAAAAAATTTATTATTTTTAATTGATGCGCTAAGCGAGCTAAAAAAAGACGGCTTAAAGTTTAAGATGCTGTTTGTTGGCAGTGGGCAAGACGAGAACAAAATAAAGCACTACATTCACGACAAAAATCTTGACGACGAGTGCATAATGTGTGGAAAAGTCAGTGAAAGGATTGAAATTGCTAAAATATATAGTGCAAGCCATTTGTTTTTGTTCCCTTCGCTTTATGATGCTAGTTCGCTTGTGCAAATTGAAGCGGCAAGTCAAAAAACCCCAACTGTGTTTATTGAAGGGGCAAAGACTGCGGGAACTGTCACAAAAGATGTAAATGGCTTAATTGCAAAAAATGATGCAAAAGAGTATGCAAAGACAATAATTGATATTTTGTCAGATAAAGAGAGATATCTTACACTTTGCGAAAATGCGTATAAAGACCTTTATGTAAATTGGGATATGGTTGCGAAAAAAGTGTATGATGAATACTTAAAATTGATACAAAACAATTTGAAAAAAACAGAACAAGATGTATAATACTTTTTAGGAGAAAACAGTGTATCAGGCACTATACAGAAAATACCGTCCACAAACTTTTGATGAAGTTATTGGACAAGACCACATAACAACGACGCTTATCCACCAAATTATGAGTGGGAATATTTCTCATGCCTATCTTTTCACTGGAAGTAGGGGAACGGGCAAGACGAGTACGGCGAAGATTTTTGCAAAGGCAATAAACTGTTTAAGTCCAGTAAACGGCTCGCCTTGTGGAAAGTGCGAAGTTTGTAGGGCGCTTAGTCAGGAGAACAACCTTGACATTGTTGAGATTGATGCAGCGTCAAACAACAGAGTAGATGAAGTTCGTGACATTCGCGAAAAGGTGAAGTTTTTGCCTGTTTCGGCAAAGTACAAAGTGTATATAATTGATGAAGTGCATATGCTTACAGAAAGTGCATTCAATGCACTGCTCAAAACTTTGGAAGAGCCACCTTCTCACATAGTATTTATTTTGGCGACAACCGATGTGCAGAAATTGCCTGCAACAATAACCTCACGCTGTATGAGATTTGACTTTCATCTTCTTTCGGACATCACCCTTAAAAATCACTTAAAGCACATTTTTGCACTTGAAAACATTGAATGCGAAGACGATGCAGTGACGCAAATTGTCAAGGCGGCACAGGGGAGTGTTAGGGATATGCTTTCAATTGCAGACGGCATTGTGGCATTTTCTAACGGCAAGATAAAAAGTGATGATGTGTCAAAAATTTTGGGTACGACAGACCATGATACAAATTTAAAAATTGTGGAAGCAATAGCAAATGGCGACATTGGACAAGCTCTTACACTTGTTGACAAAGTTGAAAAAAGTGGAAAAAATATGAATGTTGTTGCAAAAGACATAACTCAGTGTGTGCGTGATCTGATTGTTGCAAAGACTTGTCCTGATGCTGTGGATATGCTTGGACTAACTCATGAAATTTTTAATGAGTATAAAAAAACATCTGAAAAAATTGACATACAAAAGCTAATGTACTTTATGAAAGTTTTTTCGGCGATGATAACAGAACTTAAATTTGCACTGTCTCCAAAAACACTTTTTGAAAGCGCACTCATTGATGCAGTAGTGGGCGACCAAAAAAAAAACTAAAATTTAGAAAAACTGAGCAGGTTTCAAAATCTGAAACCATGTCGGCTCAAATGCTTTGGGGGAAAGTTGTGCTATACCTTAGGGAGCATAATGATAGAATTTTGCACGTAATGTGTGGTGACATAACTGATGTGGAATATGACGGCGATGAGTTGGTCATATCCTCAAAAGAAGATTATGTTGTCAATATGTTAAATGACAAGACAAACTTTGATGAACTCAAAAATGCACTAAGTGCGTTTAACATAAAAAAGTTTAAAATACAAAAAAAGCAAAAACAGGCGTCAAATGACGAAAATATTGCAATATTAAACAAATTTTTTGACAATAAAACAATAATAACAGATTAAAGGAGAACATTTATGAACAATTTTAGAGGTGGTTTTGGCGGTGGCTTCGGTGGAGCAAATCTTCAAAATCTTATGCGCCAAGCACAAAAAATGCAAGAGGACATGGAAAAGGCAAAGCTTGAACTTGAAAGCACAGAGTTTACCGGCACAAGCGGTGGAAATATGGTTGAAGTCGTGATGACTGGCGACAAAAAGGCAAAAAAAGTCACAATAAAGCCAGAAGTTGTTGACCCTGACGACATTGAAATGCTTGAAGATTTGATTATCTCTGCAATAAATGATGCTGTTGAAAAGATAACCAAGGCAGAAAAAGAAAAATTGCCAAATCTTCCACAAGGACTATAAAATGTATATTGAAAGTTTGGAAAAATTGATAAACAGTTTTCGCTCGCTTCCAGGGGTGGGATACAAGACGGCGCAAAGATATGCTTATAGCATTTTAAACAAGACAAAAGAAGAAGCGCAGGACTTTGCCAAAAGCATAGTTGATGCAAAAAACAACATCAAGTTTTGCAAAGAGTGTGGAAACTTCTCAGAAGAAGATATTTGTGAAATATGCAAAAAGAAAAGTGCTGACACTATTTGCGTTGTCAAAGAGCCAAAAGATATTGCCGTCATGGAAAAGGTGAAAAACTTCGACGGTGTGTTCCATGTGCTTAATGGCACAATAAGTCCGCTTGAAAATCGTGGGCCAGACGACATAAGAATAAAAGAGCTTTTAGCTCGTGTGCAAAAGTACCACACGAAAGAAGTTATTATGGCACTAAACCCCGATGTTGAAGGTGATGCCACTGCAATGTATATTTCAAGGCTTCTCACTCCACTTGGTGTGAAAGTTACAAGACTTGCTCAGGGCATAAGCATGGGCAGTGATATTGAGTTTGCTGATGAGGTGACGTTGTCTAGGGCGTTAGAAAAAAGAACAACTATTTAGACTGCCGAAAAACGGCGTGATACTTTGTTTCTGCTATGCCAAAACTAAACTTGTGTGTGGGAATTTTCGGGGTCCCCAAAAAGTCTTTTAACTTTTTGGGGAGAGGAAGAACAGAGCGTCAAGCGAAAATTTGCGTATAGCAAATTGAAGCCAATAGCGATAGTTCTGACGAAGTCACGGCAAAATCGCCAACGAAGTGCGATTTTCGTTTGGCCGTGAGAAAGGGGCAAAAACAAACATTAAGCACAACTTTTGCAAAAAAAATTTGCAAAAGTGTGCCGATTAGTGCAGTTTTTGCCCCAAGACTCGTCTTGCTTGTTTTTAGGCAGTCTAAATTTTATTTAAGAAGATGCCGAAAAACGGCGTGATACTGCGTTTACTACCAAGCCGTGCCACACAGTCGTTTAGGTAACTAAACTCGTGCAAAAAAGTAGGTCATACCAACAAAGCCAAAACTTATTCGCAACTGTGAAGAAAAATATATATTGATGTTTTAATAACTATAAAAGACCATACCCTTATTCTAAGGTATGGTCTTTTTGTTTGTTTTTTATCTTTTCTTGTATTTCTTTATGTTTTTGCTTTAATCTTGCCATTTCTTCTGCAATAACTTTTTTTCTGTCAAATTGCTGTTTTGAAGTTGTGTACACACAGTTTCTTGCCCCATAGATGTACATATGAAGTGACCTTTTCTTTGATATGTCTAATATTTTTTCAGCATATTCATTTGCATCCAAAATATTTTGACTTTTAAGCACAGTTATTAACGCATTTTCAAGCGATGTGTAGTCAATGACAGTAGATTTTTGTTTAATTTTATTGCATAAACTTTTAACAAATCTATATTCAAGAATTTCATCAGAAAAAGGTGTGGTGTTTAAAAATTTTGCTTTGTTTGGCTCATTTTGTAAAATATAATTTTTATAGTTTTGCCTTTCTTCCTCAATGTCTAAAACATGTTGTTTTTTTAATATATCCAAGGTGATTTTGTTTTGGTATTCATATAGGCAAGTTGAGTTGTCGTCCGCCAAAAGATATTGAAAATTGTTTTTGGGTTCAGGGTAAAATAGTGTACCTTTATAAAACTTCAAGTCTTCCAAAGGGATAAGGCAGTAAGTCAAACATATTGGATAGGCTTTTGCGTCTGAACTGTCCCATGTGCAGTCGGCACTATATATGCCGTTTACTTTATATTTATCGTCTTTAAGAATGACTATATTCATGGAGTGAGAACCAACAAATTTATCATCTTCATTGAATAGTTCTCCATTATTTTCGTAGCAAATTAAATCATTGTTTTTTAACCCACCAATTATTTCGCTGAGCATTTTTGAATAGCTTCGACAAACAATGTGTCCGTTATTTTGCAAACTAAATATTGAATGTGAGGTGACAACACTTTTAAGAGAATTATCATCTTTGTAAACATTTTCACCTACTTTTTTGTATGCATACAAAAATTGTTCAAGGGGAGAAAGGTTTTTTGATGATATTTCAGAAATTATGTTTAAAATATAGTCATATGTCTTTTGTACTTCGTCAATTTCCCACAAAACTTCAAATTCTTTAATGTAGAGCTTTGAGTTTTGGGTTTTTAAAATTCTATTAAATTTTTTTATATTTTCAAACTCTTCAACGCTAAACAATTCATTTTTTAATGTAATGAAAAAAGTGACATCAGATAAATCTTTTTTTACAGACATCACATCTCTTAAAATCGCAAAAAAATTATTAAAGTTATGATAGTTATCAAGGTCAATATTTACACATATTTTTTTGTCGTTTTTTTGTTTTTGATATAAATAAGAAAAATTATCAAGTTTCCAAGACTTGATAAGTATTTCATTTCTTTCCCCCAGGTCATTTAAATAAATCATAAACAAACCTTCATTTTGGCAGGTGGGACAGGACTCGAACCTGCAACAGACGGTTTTGGAGACCGTTACTCTACCATTGAACTACCCACCTAAAACTAAGTAATATTATCAAATTACAAACTTTTTGTCAACAAATTACTCGATTATAATTGTAATATTGTGGGTTATGCTTGTCTTTTCGCCATCTACTAAAAGTGTTAGAGTTATATTTATTGTCCCAGTTCCAGATACAATTAATGTGCAGGTGTTTACTTCTACTATTCGCTGATAAGTAATGTCCGAAAAATTGTCTGTCGATATACTAATGTCTGTTGTAATTTCACCGTCATAGCTGTCATCGTCGCCATAGGCTATAACAAATGAAAAAGGAATTTGAACCTCTTCGCCATTTGTGTCAACGATTAAAGTGTTGTCTAAAAAAGTGGCATTATATGTATCAATAAACGATTGATTAAATTCAACTTTAAAGTGTGTTTTGTTGGCGTCTTCTTCAATGACCGTCACATAAATCTTTGCACTTTGATTTGAGATATTGTCATAAATTTCTATCTCATAATTACCTGTGTTATTTGCAATTACGGTGTTGTCTTCAATAGTTAAGCCATCAGTCAAAACATCGAAATCGCAAACAGCATAGACTGGCGAATATGAGTATTCAATTTCAAAACTTTCGCCAATTTTTAGTTGGACTTCTTCAACTTTCGTGGCGATAGTTTGCACTTTCACTGTTTGCACGACGACGGCAACTGATTTTGAAAAGTTTGAGCCATCTTTCGCTTTTATAACAAATGATGTTTGTCCCTCTTTTAGTGCCACAATTTTATTGTCAACGATTTGGGCGATGTCAGTGTTTATAACTGTTGCATTGAATTTTTGCATAGCATTTTCGTTGGTTGAAATTTCAAAAGTTGCACTATTATATTTTTCATTTGAATTTGCTTCAGTGGAGTAGTCGCTGCTAAAAAGATATAGGGTAAGCACATCATCACTGAAACTGTTTGAAAAGTTGATGTTGAAATTACTTATGTAGTTATAAACTGGGAATGTGAAAGTTTTTGTAAAGTTGCGGTAGGTAAAAATAAATTCTGCATCTTCACACTTTGTTACATTAAAAGAAAAAACAATTTTTTGATTATCGTCACTTTGGACTATCGTTAGGTTTGAAATGTTTTCACTTGTGTCGATGTTAAAATCTGTGTGCATTGTGGCGTTTATAGAAAACACAATGTTGTAACTTTCGTTACAAAACAAAGTGTTGACATTAGTTTCATCTTTAAAAACTTTTGCACTGGCATCTGTAACCGTTTCAAAAACTGTTACGGTGAAGTTGTCAGACGCTGTCTTTTTGGTGGTTGTGGTAATTTTCATGTTGACTACATATTCACCTTCAACAAGTGGGTAAATTTTATTATCAATTATTGAAAGTTTTGTTTTGTCATAATCATAAGTTACGGAGTAATCTTCTTTTGCATTGGTGCTAAATATTATTGTACTGAATTGGTCATCTATATACATTTCGACATCTTGACAAGTAAGTGAAAGAAGTAAATCCTCACCTTGCGTAACGTCATCGTTTGCGTTATCTGTGGTGCCTTGCTCAGGATTTGGCGTTGTTGGTATTTGTGCGTTGTTGATTATTATCACACAAACAATGACAATAATCGCACATGTAATAATACTCAAAACTGAAATTATTTTTGTTTTCATAACAAATATAATACACCAAAAACAGACAAAAACTAAAACAATTTGACAAATTTTCTCATTGAAAAATTTATAAAACAAATTACATATTGCAAAACCCAAAGGTGTGTGCTATAATGTCCACAAAAGGAGAAAAATAAAATGGGTAAAGCAGGAAAAATCATCGGCGGAATAATTGGTGGACTTGTTGCTGTTGGTGCAGCGGTTGCAATTTTTTCAGCCGTATCAAATATGGGCGGTGGTTTTAGTGAGGAAACAAAGCTAGCAACGGTTCAGCATGTTGACTATGACTATCCAAAAGATATCATTTCGTGGGATGAGGTCTATGGAGCTGATTCATATAATGTCAGCATAAATGATAAAGTGGAGAGTGTTAAAAAGACTTATTACACTGTAAATCTTGATAAAGATACCACTGAGTTTACAGTGAAAGTTCAAGCGTGCGATAGTACGGGCTATTATGCGTCATCTGATTGGTCAGAGCCTTTTGTTATAACTGTTGACCAAGAAGATATACTCAATAAAGTTGATAAATTTGCTCAAAGCATTCCAGGTAGCAACATGGATCTACAAAAAGTCGTTTCAATGCACGCAGTTGACAACAAACTTTACACAACCGCTGTATATGAGGATTTGGGCAAAAACTACATATATACATATGAAAGTATATACGATGACACAATAACAAGTTTGGGCGAGGCAATAGACATGGGGGTTCAAGACACAACACATACAGACAATAGTAATCTTGCAAAGGACTATGACACGGCATCATCTTTCTTGGCAAGAGAAGCGCAGAGCAAACAACTACAAAAGTTGATAGATAGTGGCTATAATGTAAGTTTTGTTACAAGTCAAGCCTTTGAAGAAGATACAAGTATGGTTGGCTTAAAAGGAATTTTGAAAGCCATAAACAAGAACGATTCAAGCGATATTAAGTATTACTCGGTAGATTTTGCAGTTGAAGTTGGTATGCCTAGCAATGAGGGATACAAATATACAACCGCCGTGAAAGCTGCTGATGTTAATGACATTTTTGAGGACTCTTTTGTTGAACTTACTGGCGACTTTGCTGAATACGCAAAAGAAGTGGAAGCAAATCAAAAAACAAACAATATATCAAATGATTTAGGGATGTCTTACTAATGAATAAATGTTTTTATTTGTCTACAAAAGACAGTTCAAAGTATTATGGGCTAAAAGATGTTGCAACAAGTAGTGGCATATCTCTTTGCCCAGCCGTTAGCGAGATTGCAGTTATAACAGGGCATTATATTGAAAAGTGTCCAATACTTGTTGACGATTTGGCATATTACCACAAAATGCTAGGTTCGCTTAGTTCAGATTTTTGCGAAGATGTGTATCTTGTTGAAAATGGTAATGTATATAAAGGCGATGCTAAAATTGGCATAATTGAAGATTTTTTCAAAAGCGAAGTTTTTAGTAAGCTTGCCACAAAAAAGGATAGAGCTTCTTGTAAAGAGCAAATAACTTCATATTTAAAAGACTACAATGCTGATTCAGATTGGGCAATCGCATACATTATAGATGTTTTGGGAGAGATGTATTACTTAGGCATAGACACCCCAACAGACAAACTTTTGGAATTTGTGTATAATAAAAATAGAATTAAAGCACAAAATCAAGATGATGTTGATAGCAAACTTCAAAACATTTTAAAAGATGTTGAAAATATAGATGATTTAAAACAAAAATCAACAAAACAACTTTTTAATTTACTTTATAACCAAATATTTTAATAAACAAAATTTTGAACTTTGAAAACTTTCAAAGTTCATTTTTGTTGTGGTAAAATTATTGACAAGAAAGCACATTTGGGTAATACTAATAATTGTTTTAATATAAAAAAAGGATAATAACTTATGGTTATTTTTGGAGATTATCACACACACACAATTTACTCTGGTGGCCGATTTAATGTCAAGCACGCAACAGGCACAATCCTTGAAAATGCGATGATGGCAAAGCAAAAAGGACTCAAACAAATAGCGATAACAGAGCATGGTTTTTCGCATAAACTTTATGGTGTCAAAAGAAAAAATATTGACAAAATGCGAAAAGAAATAGAAGAAGCAAAAAAAACAACAGGCATAGATATTTTGCTTGGTATTGAGGCGAACATCATTTCTAGCGAAGGCGATATAGACTTATCAGAAGAGGACATAAAAAAACTTGACTTTATAATAGTGGGTTTTCACAATTTTGCAAAAGCAAAAAGCATCAAAGAGTTTTTTAAATTCAGACTTCCAAACATGCTTTCACTGCATAGGAAAAAAGATATAAAGCGAAACACATTAGCACTTATGAAAGCGATGGACAAGTATCCAATTGATGTAGTTTCTCACCCAGGGGCGCATATGGCACTTGACTTTGAAATGGTGGGCAAACACGCCATTAAAACTAACACACATTTGGAGTTAAATGGCAAAAGAATTTGCTACACCCAAGATGATGTAAAAAAGCTTGTCCAAATGGGTGTGATGTTCATGGCAAACTCTGATGCACACAGTGCAAAAAGAGTTGGCGAGGTGAACAATGGCATTAATTTTATGGTAAAATATGATATCCCATCAAGCCTTGTCAAAAACATCGAACAATTCCCACACTTTAAAAATTGTAAAAGGTAAAATAATTGAGTTTTTCAAAAGAGATAAAAAAAGAAATATTGGCTTTTAAACTGGACGACGATTCAAAGTGTCTGGCTTTTTTAAGTGGACTTTTAAATAGCTCGGCGCATGTAAACATTGATGAAAAAGTAATCACACTGACGACCGAACTTGAAGAAGTAACGAAGGTGCTAAGTAGCCTATTAAAAAAATTTTACGGCTACACACCTGATGTCACATCTTGCTCTGCGTATCAGATAAAAAAAGATAGCTATTTTAAAATCACAGTTTCGGGTGAAACGGCGATTGGACTTTTAATTGACACAGGTTGTGCTGAAATTGACAAAGGTAGTGTTATTCGAAAATTTGATGTTGACGAGTATTTAATAAAAGAGCCAACAACTCTCACAGCTTTTGTTCAGGGTGCATTCGTTGGATGTGGAACATCAAGCATCAAAATTGATAGCGAAAACAGGCTTTCAACTGGTTATCACCTTGAATTTGCTTCAAAAAATTATGCTTTTTTGAGCGGGCTTGGACACATCTTGGCACAATTTGACATTTCGGCAAAACTTGTTAAACGCAAAAACTTGAATATACTATACATTAAAGACGCCGAACAGGTCAGTAACGCTCTTGCACTCATGGGAGCAAACGAGGCAGTGCTTTCTCTTCAAAACGAGATGGCGACAAGGCAACTAAGAAACAAAGTGAATAGGCAAACAAACTGCGTCAGTGCAAACATAGAAAAAACAGTGAGTGCAAGCATAAGGCAAAACGACGCCATTGAGCTAATTGTTCAAAAAATTGGGCTTGAAAGTTTGCCAACAGACTTGCAAAACATTGCACTACTAAGAATGGCGAACCCCGAAGAAAGCTTAGAAGAACTTGTTAAACTTGCCACATTCAAAATAACAAAAAGTGCATTAAATTACAGATTAAATAAACTAATAAAAATTGCGGATAAATTAAAGGAGTAAAAATGGAGCAGTTTGTACATTTACACAACCACACAGAATTTAGTCTTCTTGACGGTGCGGCAAAGATAACTGACCTTGTGAAAATAACCAAAGAGCGTGGGATAAAAGCTGTTGCAATAACTGACCATGGCAATATGTATGGCGCTTTGCAATTTTACACGGCATGTCTTGGTGCGGGCATAAAGCCAATAATCGGCTGTGAATTTTATGTTGCCGACGATTATAAAAACAAACATGGCAAGCAAAACTTCGACCACCTTATCTTGCTTGCAAAAAATAACGCAGGTTACAAAAATTTGTTAAAACTAAACTCCATAGCGTTCTTGGAGGGGTTTTACTATAAACCAAGAATAGACTATGCACTTCTTGAAAAACATTGTGAAGGGCTTATTTGTCTAAGTGCTTGCCTTGCAGGGAGAATACCAAAGCTTATCCTTGAGCATAGACCTGTTGACGCTGAAAATTTTGCACTCAAATTAAAGAAGATGTTTGGCGATGACTTTTATCTTGAAGTCCAAAATCACGGAATAAAAGAAGAGGACGTTGTTAGGGAAGAAATTTATAAACTCAGTAAAAAACTAAATATAAAAATTGTTGCGACAAACGACTGCCACTATATTGAAAAAGAAGACGCCGAAATTCAAGACATACTTATGTGTATTCAAATGGGCAAGACGCTTGATGACCCCGACAGGTTCAAGTTTTCAACTCAGGAATTTTATTACAAGACATATGACGAGATGAAAAAGTTGTTTGAAGGGCACGAAGAGGCACTTTCAAACACGCTTGAAATTGCCGACAAGTGCGATGTTGTCATAAAAAGAAAGACGCACACAGAAATGGGACTTGAAGAAAGATATTGTTTGCCAGCAAATCAAAACTTCATACCAAAGTACGTGCCAGAAAATGGTATGACAACTTTTGAATATATGAAGTACTTGACATATCGTGACCTTGATAAAAAATATCCAAATGCTTCAAAAGAAGTTTTGGACAGAATAGAATATGAATTGAAGACAATACACGAGCAGGGCTTTGTTGAGTACTTTTTGGTTGTTTGGGACTACATCAACTGGGCAAAGAGCAACGGTATATCTGTTGGTCCAGGGCGTGGAAGTGGAGCAGGAAGCGTTGTTGCATACCTTATGGGAATAACCGATGTTGAGCCACTTAGGTATTCTCTCTTTTTTGAAAGGTTTATTAATAAAGAGCGTGTTTCAATGCCCGACTTTGATGTCGACTTTGACAGTGAAAGGCGTGGCGAGGTTATTGAGTATGTAAAAAGAAAGTATAACCCAGAAAATGTTTCAAACATCATAACTTTTGGTAAGATGCAGGCAAAAAACGCAATAAAAGATGTCGGCAGAGTGCTAAGAATTCCTTATTCTGATACCGACAAAATTACAAAGCTCATACCAACCCGTTTGCCAGAAGGCATAAAAAAGCCACCAGTTTTAAAATACTATTTTGGTAAAACTGGCAAACCTGAAAATGACAAATACATAATGCAAGAATTAAAAGAAATTTATGACAGCGATTCAGATCTTAGGCGAGTTATAGACATAGCGATAAAGCTTGAAGGTTTTCCACGCAACACATCTATGCACGCATGTGGTGTGCTTATTGCACCAGAGCCTGTCGACGAATTTGTTCCAGAGTCAAGAAACGGCGAAGATGTCACAACGCAGTATGATATGATTGAGCTTGAATCTCTTGGGCTTTTGAAAATGGACTTTTTGGGACTTGTCAACTTGGTTGATATTGACCTAGCAAAAAAATACATCAAACAAATCCATGGCGTAGATATAGACTTCCACAAAATTGGATACGACGACAAAAAGGTTTATGAACTTATAAGCTCTGGCAACACAATGGGCATATTCCAAATAGAAAGTGTTGGTATGCAAAACTTTATGAAAGAGCTTAAACCAGACGGACTTGAAGACATCATAGCAGGTGTGTCGCTATATAGACCTGGACCAATGGACTCAATACCAACATATGTTAGAAATAAATTTCATCCAGAACTTGTCGTATATCCTCACGATTCAATAAAAGACATACTAAAAGTCACCTATGGCGTTATTGTGTATCAAGAGCAGGTTATGCAAATATTCCAAAAGATGGGTGGATACAGCCTAGGCCAAGCCGACAATGTCAGAAGAATCATGGGCAAGAAAAAAGTGGACAAAATGGCGTATGAGCGTGAGAAGTTTATAAATGGCTGGGAAGACCCAAAAGGACTACATTCAATTCCAGGGGCAGTTAAGCTTGGAGTGCCTCGTGAGACGGCGGAAAAGGTCTTTGCTGAAATGGAGAGTTTTGCACAGTACGCATTCAACAAATCGCACGCAACGGCATATGCAATGGTCACATATCAAACGGCGTACTTAAAGTGCTATTATGAAGTTGAGTTCTTGACGGCGATTATAAATAACAGAATAACCAAAGCCGATGAAATAAAAACATATGTCACATATGCAAGAAGTGAAAATATTGAAGTTTTGCCACCAAACATAAACAAAAGTCAAACATATTTCTCGGTAGAAAATGGAAACATTCGTTATGGACTTAGTGGACTTAAAGGCGTTGGAGTTAGTGCCATTAGCACAATACTCAAAGAGCGTGAAAAAGGCGAGTTTAAAGACCTTTATGACTTTATTTCAAGGATTATGCATGTCCAACCATCACTTATCAACAAAAAGAGTATGGAAAGTTTGATTTTTAGTGGGGCGCTTGACTGTTTTGGACTTTATCGTTCACAACTTAACGCAATGTATGACACAATAATAGAAAAAGTTGACAAAGATATGGAGCGTCAAAAGACGGGACAATTCTCGCTTTTTGAAAACTTTGAACAAAACCTTGGCAAAGTCGATGAAGTTATGGTGCCAAAGATAAAAGAGTTTACCGAAGAGGCGAAACTCAAATTTGAAAAATCGATTTTGGGCGTTTACATGTCAGGTCATCCACTTCAAAAATTTGAAGATAGGTGGAAAAACTATAATTTCAACGCTTCAATGTTAGCTGGACAAGAAGAGCAAGATGATTATGGCGAAGACGACGATATAACAGGCGAAGTTTATGCAAAAAGTGCTATTGCAGACGGAACAAAAGTAAGGTGCGGTGGAATAATAACCGAAGTCAAGAGAATTTTGACACGTAGTGGCAACAAGCCTATGGCAATAATTCATGTTGAAGACATTTATGGAACATTTACAGTAATGGTTGTGCCAAAATGTTATGACAAGTATAAAGAGCTACTTAAAGAAGATAACATCGTAGAAATTTCTGGCACTTATAATGAAAGAGAAGGAAAAGATAGCACAATAGTTGCAGATAAGATAACAGAGCTAAAACAAGACGCTGTGCAAGAAGTGGATAAAAAGGTAGTGTACTTAAAGTATGATTTAACCGACGCCAAGCTTTATGATAAAGTCAACTTGATTTTGATGCTTTATCCAGGCGAAAGTGAAGTTGTTGTTAGGTCAACGGCAGATAATAAGGCATATAGACAAAACAAAAAAGTCAGTGCAAGCAACCACTTGTTCAATGAACTTGTGGGCGTGCTTGGCGAAAAAAATGTAGTGATAAGATAGGAGAAAAAATGAATATAGCAATTTTAGCAAGTGGTGGCGATGGGCCGGGAATGAATATGTTTTTGTACACGCTTGTGAAAAAACTAAAAAAGCACAATATAACACTTTTTGAATATGGCTACAAAGGTCTTATTGAAGATAAGACTTGTGACTTTGACTTAAAATACTTAAAATCTCAAAGTGGCAAAGGTGGTATTTTGGTAAAGACATCAAGATGTGAAGAGTTTCAGACAATAAGCGGTCAAGAAAAAGCACTTGAAACACTAAAAAAGCACAAAATTGACGTTCTTTTTGTGCTTGGTGGCAACGGCTCACTTGCCGGGGCAAAGTCAATAAAAGGCAAGGGCGTCAAAATCGTCTTTGTGCCTTGCTCTATTGATAACGATGTCTTTCCAAGCACTTACGCCATAGGCTTTGATAGTGCTTGCGGTAGATGTAAAGAGTATATTGATAGCGTCAAAGACACAATGCAGTCTTTTGATAGAGTGTGCGTCTATGAGGTGATGGGGCGTGACCATGACGCCATAGCAAACAAAGTTTCAAAAATGGTAAGTGCAGACTTTACATACACAAAAAACTCAACACTTCAAAATTGCGTTGATGCACTAAAAAAGGCTAAGACAAAAGCACCACAAATAGTGCTTCAAGAAAATGTACTTGATGTGAAAAGTTTTTCAAGCGACCTTGAAACAGCGCTTAATCGTGAAGTTAAATATTGTGTTGTTGGATATTTCCAGCGTGGTGGCAAGCCATCAAAGTTTGAAACAAAAATGGCGAAAATGTTTGCCTGTGCCTGTGCAAAAGCGGTAAATAGTAGCACACTTTATGACTTAACATTTTGCCAATATGATGAAAAAGGCGAGATATCTTTAAAAAATAATTGAATAAATCAAAAAAAGTTATTGACAACAAAGTACAAAAAATGATATGATAACAAGGCGTTTGGGGGTTTAGCTCAGCTGGCTAGAGCGCCTGCCTTGCAAGCAGGAGGTCATCGGTTCGATTCCGATAATCTCCACCAAAAAAATTCCACACCAAAAGGTGTGGATTTTTTTATATTTATTTTACAAACATAAACCTTGATTTTTTGATTGGCTTTTTATCTCAATTTTTTGGTCGTCTTGAACTGAACCGTCGTTAACATAAAGTGTTGCATTTTTTTGGGTGGCAGAAATTGAGATATGTGCATTTTCCTTTAACATCTCATCAATGCTCTTTCCAAAGACATCAATTGCGTTTTGATTTAATGTGACAGCCCATTCTTTTTCTAGTGCGTCACAATCTGAATACTTTTTGTTTGAATCATAGCAAAAATATCCACGATTTATTATTTCGCTTCCCATATAGTCATATAGCATATCTTCAAGGGCGATAATTTTGCCACTTAGCTCTTTTCCTCTTTCTTCAACGCTTGATATTTCAACGAGTTGTCCAACAAACTCTGCAACCAATCCTTGTAAATATTGTGCTTCCATAAAATCTCCTTACAAAAAAATATTATATCACATATATACTTTAATTTCAATATTTTGGTGACGCCATTTTCATATTTTTCATATACAAATATGTTGAAAGTGGAGTTTTTATGTGTGGAATAATAGGATACATATCAAATGAAAAAGGCGTGTCAAAAAAAATAATACATAACTTAAAAAAGCTTGAATATAGGGGCTACGATTCAAGTGGAATATGCCTTTTGAAAGGCAATACATTTTTGGTAAAAAAAAGTGTTGGAGAAATTTCAAAGCTTGAACAAAAACTTGACTTTGTTGACGACTTTGACTGTGGAATTGCACACACGAGATGGGCGACGCATGGCAAAGTCAGTTTAAAAAACACACACCCACATTTAAGTCAAGACAAGTGCTGGGCAGTTGTGCATAATGGTATAATAGAAAACTTTTTGGAGCTGTCAAAGCTAATAAAGTCAAAAGGAGTAGCGCTTAAAAGTGAAACCGACACCGAAACCATTGTCGCCTTAATGGCACTACAAAACGATGACGAAAACATAAAAAAACTAAACGAAGTCACCTCCATGCTTGTTGGAAGCTATGCAATATGTTTAGTGCATAAAGGTGAGCATGCTCTTTATGTCGCTCGTAGACATAGTCCACTGTACATTGCCAAAAATGATAATTCTTGTATGGTGAGTAGTGACCCCGTCACATTCGGCGAAGACTATGGAACATATTACACTCTTCCTGACGACTGCATGGCAAAAGTTACTGTTGACAAAATTGATGTATACGATAAAAATTTGAATAAAATTTGTGTGAAACCTTCAGAAGTGGGAAGTTTTGAAAAGTCGGCAGAGCTTGGCAAATATAGTTTTTACGCTGAAAAAGAAATAAGTGAAATACCAAAAGTAGTTGATACAATTCTTTCAAATTACAAAATAGTGGACCACTTCAAAAAAATAAACAAAACATTTTATAGTCAAATAAAAAAAGTTAAACTCATCGGCTGTGGAACGGCATATCATGCTTGCCTTATGGGGGCAAAGTATATTCAAAATTATGCACACATCGAAGCACAAGGGTATATTGCAAGCGAGTTTAGATATTCAAAACCACTTATTGACAAACACACGCTATGTATTTTTGTCAGTCAAAGTGGAGAAACGGCCGACACGCTTTTGTCGCTTGAACTTGCAAAAAACATGGGGGCAAAAACTGTCGCTGTCGTCAATGTGCCATATTCGTCAATAGCTCAAAAAGCAGATATCGTTTTGCCACTATGTGCAGGTATGGAAGTTGCTGTTATGTCAACAAAGGCATATAACGCCATGCTCTTGGTGCTCTTGCTTCTTGCAAACCATTTGAGTAAATTCACTAACTCACCACAACAATTTGACTATGACGCACTAAAAAGAGTTGACTTTTTCAAAGATATTCAAAAAATTGACCAGATAACAAACATGGTACTAAAAAGCGAGAAGGTGTTTTTCATAGGTAGGGGCGAGGACTATGTCACTGCACTTGAAGCGGGACTTAAACTCAAAGAAATAACATATATAAATTGC
>CALWTG010000006.1 GCA_944384385.1 uncultured Clostridia bacterium
CATCAAAAGCTGATGATATTATTGAATTATAGACGTCGGATACTTTCTTTAAACTGATATCTTCTATCTTCTCGGCAATTTTTTTGTTTATGGAATCAACAAATTCCTTTTCAAATAAAGGTCTGCCTTGTGATTCATAAGTTTTTTCTTGTGTTTGTACGGGCTTTGCTTTTTCGTAATTTTTATTGCTATCTGCGCCAACTGAAAAATCAAAATTAAAATCTATGCGATAATCTCCAAGACTAAATGGTTTGAATGATGCATTTTTGCCACCTTTTTTCTTGCTGTCCTTCCCACCTTTACCTTTTTTGCTTGTATCCGATGACTGCTCAGTTGACTTTGAAATGATCTTTTGTTTAGCTACCTCATACTTTTTCATATAGTCTTTATTGATTTCATCAAGGTAGTCTCGTGTGTAATCACTAAACTCGGAATAGTGCTCCATAACCAAAGCATCAAGTACTTTCTTAACTTCATTAAAGTATTTGGCAGTATTTTTGTCTGCTTTAATTTTTGATATACGCTCTTTAAATATTTTATAAAAATCATTAAATGACGAAGTGGTTTTCAAAACTTTAAGCACACTGTTGACATATTTTCTATTCTCATTAGCCATTTCAAGTAGCAATATTTGCGATATGTTTTTGTGCCCGTTCAATAAAGCTTCAAGTACATCATTGGAGTCTTTGATTGATTTGCCTTCGCCAAGGTCTTCCATTGTGTATAAATTGAATGCTTTTTTTAAAGCATCGAAAAACATAACATCATTAGCATGAGAGAAACTGGCGACAACTGTGGTCAAAGGATATTTTTTCCCTAAACTTTCATATTGTTCATATAGATATAGTGAGGCGTATCTTTTGTTGTCAAGTTTATCATCGACATATTTGATTTTGAAAATGATTTTGTAATCAGATATTTGAGCATAACAATCTATGTAATCAAGTGCATATTTTGTGATAAGCTTTTTGATTTTTAAAAGCTCAGCAAGGACATTATCTGGCACTACATATTTATCATCTTCATTAAAACTTCCTAGCATCGCACCGTTTTCAAGGTCATTGTCTCTTAAAAACTTTTGATAACTTGACATGTTCTCTCCTTTTTATTTTAAAGATAAATTTTCCAATTTCTTTTGTTGGTCATATTTTTGCAACTGCTCAACCATTTCTTCAATATCTCCGTCCATAAATGTTGTGATATTAAAAATTGAGTAGTTTATTCTATGGTCGGTAATTCTTCCCTGTGGAAAGTTGTATGTTCGTATTCTTTCGCTTCTATCACCTGTTCCAACCTGGTTTTTCCTATCTTCGCTATACTTTGTGTCAATTTGGGTTTTGTAATAATCATAAAGCTTTGACTTTAAGATATTCATAGCCTTTTCACGATTTTTTATTTGTGACCTTTCATCTTGGCAAGCCACAACAATACCAGTTGGAATATGCGTGATTCTTATAGCACTTTCTGTTTTGTTGACATGCTGACCCCCTGCACCACTTGACCTGTATGTGTCTATTCTTAGGTCTTTGTCAAGTATTTCAAAGTCAACTTCTTCCATTTCAGGCAAAACGGCAACTGTCACCGTTGAAGTATGTACTCTGCCCTGACTTTCGGTTTCTGGCACACGCTGAACACGATGAACGCCACTTTCATATTTTAGTTTACTGTAAACATCTGTGCCTTTAATGCTCAAACTGCACGCTTTGAGTCCGCCAAGCTCTGTTTGTTCAAGTTCGTTGACTTCAACTTGCCAACCATTTCTTTCAGCATAGCGAACATACATATTCATAAGCTCGTTTGCAAAAAGTGAGGCTTCTTCTCCACCTGCTGCTGGACGAATTTCCAAAATAACGTTTTTGTCATCATTTTCATCTTTTGGAAGAAGAAGAATTTGCAATTTTTCGTTAAGCTCTTTTATTTGTTTCTCGGTGTTTTGAATGTCATCTTTAAAAATTTCGATCATCTCTGGGTCGGTTTCTGTCTTTATTACATCTTTGCTGTCTTTCAAGTTTTTTTCAAGTTTAACAAGTTCATCGTGGCAGTTTGCTATTTCTTCAATACTTGAACGCTCTTTGACCAATTTTTGCCAACGCTTATTGTCGGCAATAACCTCTGGGTCAATGACAAGCTTTGTCAATTCGTCATATCTCTGCTTTATCTTTGTTGTTTGCTCTAACATATCTTATTTCCTTTTAGTCTTCTTCGTTGCATAAACTACTCTGTTAATGCCACTATAATCTTTAACAATTTTTATGTTTTCAAAATCTTTTTCAAGCAGTTTTGAAACATCTTTTGATTGACCTTTGCCAACTTCAAAAAAAATCATTCCATTTTTGTTTAAAAACTGTGGCGCAGACTCAATGATATCCACATAAAAGCGTAGACCATCATCGCCACCGTCAAGTGAAATGTGTGGGTCGTAATCTTTAACTTCGACATCCAAACCTTCAATGTCAGAAGTTGGTATATATGGTGGATTACTTATTATTATATCAAACTTTTTAACGCTTTTCAAGTTTAAAAACAAGTCTGATTTTTTAAATGTTATTTTTACATTATTTTTGTCTGCATTTTTTTGTGCAACTTCCAAGGCGCGAGATGAAATGTCTGTTGCCACCACGCTAGCATCACTTTTTTTAGCAATGCAAACTGCAATAATTCCACTGCCCGTGCAAAGATCCAAAACACGCATTTTGCCCTTTATGTGTTTAAGTGTTGTTTCAACAAGAATCTCCGTTTCTTGTCTTGGCGACAAGACATCTTTTGTCACAATAAAATCATAGCCATAAAAATTGGTGTGTCCAAAAATTTTCGTAATTGGTTCGCCACTTATTCTTCTTTTTATCGCTTCCTCAATTTGTTTTTTTTGAGAACTCTTTATCTTTGTGATAAGTCGAAGCTTGCCACGCTTTGTATTCAAAACTTCACACAAAAGAAAATCTAGTTCGCTATCGTCATCAATGCCTGCATTTTTTAGCTTCAATTTGCTTTCAGCATAAATAGAAGAAAAGCTCACTTCACCATCTTTAAAGTTTTGTGAGTCAAGAGCTTGTCTTTTGTTTGTGTTCATAAACTTAACTTCGTTAAACGCTGACATCGAAATGTACACCTCAGTATTTGTTGGTCTCTCATTGACTAAAAATGATGTTATTATGCAACTTTTTCTTAGCCAAGTAAATTTACTATTTTCAAGCAATAATAGTATTTCATAACTTATTGTAAAGCAAAATAAAGAAATAAGCAAGTTAACAAGTGGTTTATAAAAACTATTTGCAGTAAGTCCAACCATTGAAACCACAAAAAATGAAAAACAAAAGCCAAATACCAAATAATTTAAAAAATTAGTTGGTCTGTGTATATCGTCAAATGTCACCATATTGCCACAGGCATTGAACCTATAAAACTGTCTAAATGGTGTTAAATACCTAACCGACAACAAAACTATATAAAGAAGTGCAATTTTTAATACCGCAACAACAAATCTATTTAGCACTGCACTAGAACTATAAGCTGTTATTATAACGGCAAGCCTTATTGGTACATAGCCAAAAAGTAGCAGTGCAATAATTGTTCCCACCAAAAACAAAAATGCATAAAGCACATATTTAAATGATATGTTAAGGCTGTTTGCTACGCTTTTTACTGTGCCATTTTGTTTGAACTCAAATGGCATTTTGATGATGTTTTTAAAAAAGAAATATAAGCCAAACAACAAAAATTCAAGCCCCCTTAAAAACACAAAGTTGTGATAGATAAACTTAACTTTGTTTTTTTGCGAAACAAGGTGCGACTTGCCGCTTTGGTCGACATAACTTATTGCACTGTTTTTGTTGTGATAAAATCCAATGCCATAAAGGCATGGGAGCGTGTATATTTTATTCATAGATATATTATGAACTATTAAAGTGCTTTTAAAACAAAAAACACGGCTATGAAATTGCCGTGTTTTGTTTTTTTGATGATATTAAACGTTGTGTGTCTTTTTGAATTTTTCCACTCTTCCGCCAACGTCAACGATTTTTTGTTTGCCAGTAAAGAATGGATGACATTTGTTACAAATATCAACTCTTATTGTGTCACCTTTAACACAAGAACTTGTCTTGAATGTGTTTCCACATGCGCAAGTCACTGTAACTTCATGATAATTTGGATGTATGTCTTGTTTCATAATGTTTCACCTTCTTAAATAATTTTGCTGATATATGTTATCATATAAAAACACTGTTGTCAACCAATTATTTTAAAAAAGTGTATGCTAATTTGTCTATATCCCCGGCTCCCAAAATAAGAACATCATAGCCATCTTGAACTTTTTTTTCTATTGCGTTTTTTGCCCTATTGAAACTTGCAAAATATTTTGAAGACTGTACTATTTTTAAACTCTTATATAAGCGAAAAGCACTGCCTAAACTATCATATTTTTCTCTTGCAGGATATGTTTTTATTATAAACACCTCATCAGCATCACAAAAACTATTTAAAAACTGTTCAAAAAAGCACTTCGTCCTTGAATATGTGTGAGGCTGAAACACCACCAAAATTTTGTTTTTGACGCATTGCTTAAATGTTGAAATTGTATTTTTTACTTGCGTTGGATGATGTGCATAGTCGTGTACAATCAGCACTGGCGAAGTGGATATAACTTCAAAACGCCGTTTAACACTCGGACAGTTTTTTAAGCCCATAAAAATACTATCTTCGTCTATTCCAAGTTTTTGACAAGCCTTAATTACCAAAAGTGCATTTGAAATATTGTACTTTCCAAGCATATTAAGTTCAATATGCATAATGAAATTATCTTTGCTATAAACATCAAAATGATACTCGTGGTTGATAATCTCGATATTTTTTGGAGATAAGTCGCAGTCTTTAAAAGTCACGACATCATCGCAATTTCTTGCAAACTTTTGATATGAAAACAATTCATTTTCATAATTTTTAAAATAGTCCAGATGTTCTGGCTCAACATTAAGAATTATTCCAAGTTTTGATTTAAGTGCCAAAAAACTGTCGTGATATTCACACGCCTCAGTAATAAAATATTTATCATCACCTTCAATAAAGCCAAACTCTTGACCTTTAATCACTCCACCAATGTGAAGAGTTGGCTTTAAATTTGCATATTTTAAACATGAATAAAGCATAGCAGTAGTTGTGGTCTTTCCATGCGAACCTGCAACAGAGATTACATTTTGATAATTTGAAGCCACAAAAGCCAAAAGCTGTGCTCTTGACATTAACTTTATGCCATGTTTTTTTGCATACACAAGTTCTTCATTGTTTTTATCTATTGCAAAATTGTAAACAATAGTATCGCAACCACATACATTTTTTGCATTGTGACCAATGAATACTTTTATCCCATCATGTTCAAGATTTTTTGAAACTTCGCTAGCCTTGATGTCCGAACCTTGAACATAGTGTCCTAGATATTTTAAATGCACTGCAAGCGCAGACATACTCACACCACATATTCCAATAAAATGGTAATTCATATAGTTTTGTATGCATCAGTAAATTATTTTGTTAAAATATTTGCTAAAAAATATATTTTGTGATATAAAGTACATAGCAAATATAAAGGAGATGCAAAAATGAACATTACAGAAGTTAGAGTAAGACTTGTAAAAAAAGAAGACTCAAAGCTCAAAGCTGCAGCAAGCATAACAATTGATGATTGCTTTGTTGTTCATGACATCAAAGTCATCAGTGGAACGGACGGATTGTTTATTGCAATGCCATCAAGAAAAACTCCTGAGGGCGAATTCAAAGACATTGTTCATCCAATCAACACTGAAACACGTGAAATGATCAGCAAAAAAGTCATTGAAGCGTATGAAAAAGAACTTGCTAACGCACCAGCAGAAGAGTAAGTTTTTAAAAAATGACACCAACACATATGTGTTGGTGTTTTTTTGTATTTTGGTAAACTTTATCTATTTTAAAATTTTAATTATTATTACCAAATAAAGTTCAATAAAAAAGACCTGCAATTTGCAAGTCTTTTTAAACTATACACGAGGATTTTGAACAACATATGCAAGTGTTGGATATGCTCCCGTACCTTCGTTGTTATCAAATACCCAAAGATTTTGGTCAAATCCTGCCGTGTTTTTGAATACTGAATAGTCACCTTCTAGACCAAGTGCTTGATTTTCTGAACAGTCGATCCAACCATTCTTTACCCAACCAAACAATGTTGCTTTAACATATGCATCACCATAGTTGATGATTATAGAATTTTCAAAAGTACCAGTATCTGGATAATAACCAAACAACTGACCAACTTTTTCTATACTTGCTCTGAACTCTGCTTCGGTTTCTGCATGTCTTTCGCCTTGACCTTTGAATGTCGCTGTTGAGAAGCAGTGATTAACTGAGCTTCCAACAGGAAGTGTTGAGCAAATTCCACTCATTTTTGAACCTGAAGTTAAACCCTCCAAAGTTCCTGTAACATAGCAGTTTGTGATGGCCTTATTGTTCGCCATTGCAATTCCACCGGCACGAACAGCTTTTATTTCCCCTTGGAAATAGCATTGATCAATAGTTGCATAGCTTGAAGCAACAATACCGCCAACATTTGCACCTTGTAGTAATTGGTTTGCATAATAACTTTGTCTTATTATTGCATTTTCACTGTGAGCTGCAATACCACCAACATACGTTGATGTGTTTGTGTAAGGAACAGATATAAGCCCTTCGCTGAAACATTTTTCAACGAGACCATCATCTATTCTTCCAACAACACCACCGGCATAAACCGTGCCATTGAAAGTTGGTAAATCAAGTGATGCATCGTAGTTATATGAGTTGCGAAGTGTTCCGCTATTTTTACCTGAAATGCCTCCAAATTCTAGTGAAGCGTTTGCACTTGATGTAGTAATATTGAAATCACAAAGTTCTATTGTTGAGTTTTCAACTAGAGCTGAATTGTTTGCGACAATACCGCCAACAACCAAACTTGCGCTAGTTGATGTTACTGTGTTTTCTGCTCCGCTTTCGTTAACATTGCAGTTTTTGATTGTACCGTAATTTAAACCAGCCACAACTGCGAGATTACGGTTTGATTCTCCTGTTGTGATGTTGCAACCATTCACATCAACATTGTTAAGTGTTGCATTATCTAAGAGTGCTGTTGCAACAACTGCAACTGTATTTGCATTTGAATTTACTGTTATGTTTTCAAAAACAACATTTTCAATTTTTGTATTGACACCAGAGATGTATCCAAAGAAACTTGAATTATTACCTGAGATTTTTGCATTGCGTATGGTAAGAGTTTTACCTTCTGCACATACTATTGATGCCGTCATAGGCTTGTTTTGATTAGGAGCAAGTGTTTCCCATTCAGCACCATTCAAATCCCATACAATGTCTTCAGTTATTTCATAAACAACACCTGTACTTGGGTTTGTTCTTATTCCATCCAAAACTGTTTCCAAACTTTCAACGCTTGTGATTGCTTCTCCTGGAATATATTCGTTAAGTGATTGTGCCATCGCGTCTGGATAAAGTTTAATGCTTGCAACACTTGAACCTTCAACTATTGTCCAAACATTATCAAAGTCCCAATCTACATATGTTGATTTTGAATAAAGTTCATCTATTGTTTTTTCTGTGCCATATGTTTGACCAAGCGCTGAATTTACTGTGTTATATAAAAGTCCAATATATCTATTTGTGTAACCAGAAGATGTATCGTCTATATTTTCACCAACTATTGCTCCCTTTTGAATTTGAGCATTAGTAAAGTTTGTTGTCTTTACAAGTACCAAAGAATTTTTGAGTACTGAGAACATATATTCATCTACATTTTGAGCATTCATAACAACACCAGCAAGACCACCAAAAGTCAAACTGTCTGCATTGTCAGAATAATTTGTTATTGTTGCTTTGCTGTTGTAAATAACGCTTCCGATTAAGTTTCCAGCAAGACCACCAAAGTCACCTGCAGTAGTTGCACTTACATCTACTGTACACATATCAATGTAGCCACTTGATGTGAAGACGCCATTTGTTGAATTGTTAATGACATAACCAACCAAACCACCGTTTGATGAATTTTGTTGGATATTTGTAATAGCAAAATTTTCAACATTGACAAGTCTTACTGTTCCACTTGAATATCCTGCAACAGAACCTGCATAATCAAAACTTCCAGATACTTTGGCATCTTTAAGTGTAAGATTTTGGACAGTGCCTGATGCACTGATGTAGCCAAAAAGTCCTGCACTTGTGCCATTTTTTACAGTAAGGTTTGAAATTGTATGACCATTTCCATCAAAAGTTCCACTAAATGGTGTATCCTTTGTTCCGATTGGTGTGAAACCGTCATCACTAAAAAGTCTTAAATCAATATCGCTAACAAGGACGTAGGAATTTGTAAGATCCCAATCAATTGTTGAATTGTCAGAACCGATGTTTGCAAGTTCAACATCTGACCTAATGTAATAAGGATACAAAACACTACCGTCACCTACTGCAATTGTAAATGTGAAAGGTCCGAAATCATCATTGCTTGGAGTAACAACAACAGTTGTTGTTCCACCAGCTTTCGCTGTGAAGATTTTGTTGCTTGCATCGAAGTCAACTATGTCGCCATTACTTATATCAACATTTTCGTAAACTGTTGTGCTACTATATGGTTTTTCCCAAACAATTGGGATTTCTGTTGACTCTCCAACATTCATATAAATTGTTCTATCATTTTCTGCAAGAGAGAGATAGATGTTTTCATTGTTACGAACGAAATAGTATACCGTGTATCCGATAAAAAGCATGGTTACTAAAACTATAACATACATTAAAAACTTTTTCATAAACACACTCCTAATAGTTTGACTACATTATACAACAACATTTCTTTGATGTCAATACTCAATATAAAAAACGAATAATGACATATTTTGCCTAAAACAAATAATTTTAATACTTTTAGCAAACAATTTAATTGATTATTTTCTTATATTAGATTATAATTTGTTTAAAGATATTATGAAAAAATTAGTCACTTTGATTATGATTGTAATTTTGGGCATGTCCATGCTATCCGGATGTGACTTTTTCTCAGGCAATTCAGATTCATTGACAATTTCAGGATATGTATACCTAAACTCTGTAGAACCCCTTGAAGGTGTCTCCATAAAATCAGAAACCACAATATACGCAAGAACAGATGTCAATGGCTTTTTCAATATTACAGTCAATAATGATAGTGTTGAACTTTTTGCTGAAAAAACTGGATATACATTTTCTCCTCGCTCTGTCACAATTTCTCAAAGTACAAACAGTTTGATATTCTCAGCAACAAAAACAAAAGAACTCTCAGGACTATTGACATTAAACAGCATAATTATAACTCCAACAAGCATTGTCTCATTTGGTGATAATTATACCTACACTCATAACGGTGATAAATGTTTAAAAATAAGTGACATTGAAATAAACATAAACAACAAACAATTTGATTTACTTGATGGTGACTTATATGCAATAAAAAACAAGTCAAATACCGTAATGTTTGATGAGGATGTAACTTTAAACACTAGTAGTGTTTTTAACATTTGGTTTAGTGTGGACGCATATTTTACTTCACTTAACGAAGAACTAATTTTTGAAGAAGATAGACAATCTGTAATTAGGGTTCAAGAAAAACAAACGACAGAAGACCTTGATGACAAAAATCAAATAGTCTATACTGCCGTTGGTGTTAATTCTTCAAACAATATGTTTACCTATAATATATCATTTGTTTTTGATTATTATGAAAATGTTTAATTTTACTTTTCGTTATCTTGCCATATGGTGAATTGCTCTTTTAGCGCATCACCCTCATATCCATACTGTTTTTTTCTTGAATACATTGAATAATTCAAAGGATATAAAATCTCCTTTGATTTTTTATCATATTTTTTAATAAAAGAACTCACATCATTAAAGCCCATTCCTACATTTATTACTTTCAGTTTTGGTGTAAATTCTTTATTATACTGAGTTGCAAAATCCGAAATTGCCTCTTTGAGTTTCAAGTACACATCTTCACTCTCATCATATCTAATCGCAGAACTAACCTTAATGGTATTGCAAACTGCATATCCTTGTTTTTGGTTCACAAACATAGTTGATTTTGCAACAATCTCTCCATCTCTGTTTTTAATAACAATGTTTTGAACGCTTGGATGAAGCATTGACGCAACGGCAATCCCGTCGCCAACACCTTCAATATGCGAACAGCAATTGCAAAGCTTGCCAAGAACAAGATTCAAAACATCATCTTTTCTTAATAGTTCATAGGAAAATTTTTCTGTGGCATCGCAAAGATCTGATAGTGTGCTTTTTGAAACTGTTTCAATGTTTTTAATGCGTTTTTTTGCACGCTTAAATATTTTCTCACTAAAATCTTCATTTAATATATTATCAGGTATTGATTTTTGATAATGTGTTTTGACAATCTCATCTGCCCTATCGAATGTACTTTGATTGTTGTAATACATACCGATTACATGTGCGGTATGTTTATTCTCATCATCAACCCCACCAAATTTATTTTTGTCAAAATAATTTTTAAAAAATGCAACAGTTGGAGCGAGTTGCCTACACTCACCTTTGTTTGATGTATGTGCTTTTTGAACAGCATCGAATCTATTCAAACACTCAGCAAAAAACAAAGGGCTTTGTTTCATCAATTCATCATAATTTTTAAATACAAATTCAGCGACCTGTGGGTTAAAATCAAATTTTTCCAAATTTGAATTTATTTGTTCTGCGATTACCAAATTCAATTTCCCAGTTTTAACAAGCTGAATTAAAAATTCAGACGCCTTTTGAGAATAATCAATGACATCAACAACTTTATTTCCCCTTTTGCTTATTCTTTCACTCTTTATTGGTGATTTTTCAAGCACTCCCAAAACAGAGCAAAGCTTGACAAATGGAGTCATTGTGCTTATGTCATATATTATTTTTGAGCGAAGAGAGTCATATCTTTTCATGTTTGAATTTAAGATACTGTCAATAAAATAAATTTCATTTTTGTTGGTTGCATTATCGTAAAAGAATTTAACTACTTCGTCAGGCAGGCTATTCAGAAGTTTCATCGTGTTTGACAAATTTGGGTCATCAAAATGTTTTATTACATATTTAACAAAATATGGTTGAGCGACAAAAACACTGCCTTTTGTTTCCGTGTCTTTAAAGTAAAAATCATCACCCACTTTTGAAATATAGCATAGTTGCCCAGGCCAACAATTTCCTAGATTGTCTGCATATTTTGGGAGTTTTACACTGTTCAAATTTGAACATTTGTCAAAACAGTTTTTCCCTAGATGAACAATGGAGTTTGGTAAATCAATATGGGATAGACAACGGCAATCACTAAATGCACCATCTCCTATAAAGTTAAGGCCTTCTGGGATTTTTATTTTTGTTAAATTTTCGCATCTATAAAAAGCTAATGCCTCTATCTTTTTTAAATGCTTTGAAAGTAAAATCTTTTTGGTATACTTGCAATTTCCAAAACATAGAGCTCCAATCGTTGTAATGTCTTTGGGCACAATTATTGCATCAAGAAAATTTTTATCAAACTGATTTTTTATGGATACTGCCCTATTGTCACACACATTTAAAACATCGTCATATATTGACGATAAAGAACTTATAAAAAGTTTTTTAAACAATTTCATAATTCTCTCCAAATTGTAAATTGTTCCCTATCAGCATCGCCCTCATATCCCGGAACAAATGTTGAATATTTTGCAAAATTAAAAGGTTTCAAAAGTTTTTGTGAAATATCGTCTTTTGAAACATATTCTGACAAATCGTTAAAGCCACTATTTCCAACATTTATTATTTTTAGTCTTGGATACAAATCTGTTTGTGTCTTATTGTACTGCTCGGCAAATTCCGCCAAAGCTTGTTTGAATACATTAAAAATGGCTTTGCCATTGAATATACTTTGAGACAAGACATTGGCGTTGACTTGGAATGAGTTGCACACACCATAACCTTGTTTTCTATTTACATAAAGTGTGGCTTTTGCAACTATTTCATTTTTGTCATCACGAACAACAAGATTTTGTATGCTAGGATTGAGCATTGCAGCAACAGCAATTCCATCGCCCACACCGTCAAGATGCGCACAGCAGTTGCAAAGCTTTCCCAAAACCAAGTTCAAAACATCATCTTTTCTTAAAAATTCATATGTAAATTTATTATCAGCAATTTCAGACAATGTTCTTAATGTGTTTTTATTTATGCTTTCAATTTGATGAATTTTTTCGTTTATTTTTGGAAATGGTGATCGTGTTTGCTTTAAATCATAAGGCAAAATATTTTTAGGAATTTTATTTTTTTTATTTTTATTTACAATTTTTAAAGCCCTATCAAAAATTTTTTGATTGCTGTAATATTTACCAATAACATCACTTATATGCTGATTAGCCGGCGTTACGTGAATAAATTTATTTCTATCAAAATATTTTTCAAAAAAATCCATAGTTGGTGCTAGTTGTCTGCAACTTCCCTTGCTTGTTGTATGTGATTTTTGCACTTCTTCAAACATTTCGTAGCACATTTTAATAAAATTTATTGGTTTGTCTTTTAATATATCAAAATTTTTATATAAAAAATCTGCAAATTCTCTTTGGAAGCCTTTTGTGGCTTTAAAATCGAAATTTGACAAACATCTTTTTGAATATTTTCTTATGTTTTCTTTAATAAATTCTCGTGCTTTTTGAGCATAGTCAATTTTTTTATTTTTTTTTACAAAAGGCTTAGTTTCAAAAACGCCTAATAGTTTGCATAAAGTAATAAAATTGTCTCTATAGACATAATCATTCAAATAATATATTTTTTTTTTTAATAATTTGTAATTTTTTAAATTTTTGCTAAGAATTTTATTGGTAATAACCTGCGTTGGAACTTTTTTTACATCGCCATAATATTTAACCAATTCAGGGTCAATGTTTTGTAAAGTTTGTATATACCTAAAATCGTCGAAATTTTTCAAATAACTTTCAATCAACCTTGGATGGTCAAAGATTATAAGATTATTTAATTGAGAACCAAGTTCTTTGGACAAATAAAATCTGCCGTCTTTTTTGCGAGCAAAAAGAAAGAAAAGTGGGAGAACTTCACCCAAATTACCATCAGTGTTGACAAGCGAAATTTCAGACAATTTGGTACACCCACGAAAGCATTGTCTTCCAAAACGAATAAGCGATGAAGGAAGCTCTATTTTTTCCAAATTTTCACAGTCATAAAAACAAAACTCATCAAGCTCTGTCACCCCTTCCGGAATAACAACCTTGACAAGATCTTTTTTCCTTACATCAAATTTTAAACTAAGTTTTTTCCCCTTAATTTCAAAAATGTCATCAGCACTATTCACTTTTAAACAACAGCCCTTTTCCATACTTTAATTATATTAGCCATATGGATAAAAGTCAATAGTGTTATTTCAAAGATTTTAACTTATTTGCACGCTTTGCGTTCTTTATTGAACGCTGTTCCAAATCTTCAAGCACTGAGTCAAGTTGCTCTAATTTTTCAACAATCTCTTGTTTTTTTGTTTGGTCTGCATCTTGATATTGTTTTTCTAAGTCTTGAACTTGTTTTTTTATAGCACTTGTCTTTTCCATAATGTCATTCTGTTCATCAACAACTTTTTCATAAAGCTCAACAAATTGTTTATCTTCCATATACTCTCCTAACTGTTTTTACGCTTTGCAAGCAGATTTCTAAAATACTCATGCACTTTCACCATTGCACGATTTAACGACATCGTGAACCTTTGCATTGAAAGTTGATTGAACTTTATCTCAACAGTCTTTTCTTTTGATAGGTCAAGTGCATTTATGTTTAAGTCCTCCACAATATATTGGCAAATAACTTGCCCAAGAAGTGATTGATAGTTTGACTCATCAAGCCCAATCACATCAACAAGGTCTTTAAAATAGTCTTGCATTGAGATTGTGTCATAAGAGTAGTCCAAAAACAGTGCAAGTTTGTTTATGGTGTGTTTGTTGCCACCAGCGGCAGCTAAAAACTGCCATTTGTATGAAAGTTCAACATTTTCTGGAAGAGCTGGATTGCCGTGTTTAAACCAATATCCAAGAAGGTCTTGTGCCACAACATCTCCTCCCGCAGCAAGAGCACATTGATCAATATAGGCCTCGGCATAGATATCCTCAATTTCAATTGAACCTTTGCCATATGTCTTTTTGCTCACGCTTGCACGACGAAGCAAAAAGGCATTTTTGTAATCATCTTCCGTCATCTCATAATTTTCATCAATTTTTTTAATAAGCTTTGCCATATAATTTCCTTTTGGAATATTATATCAAAAAATCATTTCTTTGTACTAACACTTTTGCCACTTTTTTTCACAACAATTTTATTTAACAAATTGACATAATAATTTCCAATAAGCAATTCAAAATAAGGAACTATGACAACAAAGGCCACAAATAAAGTTATCACAACGGGCACGACAATATTAAACCATAAAGGCATTGCAACAATGAAGTTAAAAATTATGACAAAGCAGCTTGAAAGTGTTGCCACAAGTGCCACAAAAAGTGCTTCCATAAGAAAAATTATCAAAAGCTCCGCCCTGTGCCCATATACCAATTTTTTACTTTTTTCTAAGCATTCAAGCGTTCCAATTTTTGGCTCATCGGCGAAGATATAAGGTGCAAGACAGTAGTTTAAACCACAAATTATTCCCGGCACAATGAGAAGAAGTGACCAAAGCGCAATCAAAATCATACTGCAAACTTTAAGGCAAAACGCCGAGATGCAAAAGGCATAATAGTCAAATACATTTTCGACTTTATATTGTTCGCCACGAATAATATCAAGCACAATTTTTTTGAAACCAATGCAAAGTGTGCACATCAAAAAGAAGGCAAGGCCAAAGCCAAAAAGCGGAAAAAGCATTGCAATAAACACGCACACCCAAACAACAAAGCTTGAAACAAGCACACTTGTTCGGTTTTCACTATATAGGTCGTTTGTATCAAGCCAAATTTTGTATTCTTGTTTTTTCATATTTCACCTACATAAAAATTGTTTGCAAAATATGAGAAAAAATACAACTTATTTAATCACCACCTTGCCTTCAAGAAAACTTGTGAATACGCCTTCAAGATTTTTACCACTGCCGTGAGAAAAGCAACTGATTACATCTGTTGGCGTAGCTATGGCGTACAAATTATGCTCATAATAATATTTAAGCGCTTTCAAAAACGATTTTTCGCCCACAAGGTCATATATAGTTGAAAACATAAGCGTGCCTTTGACATATGTGTTGTATACATACTCTGGCTCAGTCGAAAACTCATCAAGTGGTCTATTCATACTCGTGTCAACACTGCCTTGCACTGACGAATATACCCTTGCAAAAGTCTTGTAACTTTGCGTTGCACTTGCTATCATCTCGTCCATTGACCTATTGTACTGTGGATGCTTTTCAAAAAAGTACACAGTGCAAAATTCTGTAAGCCCCTCATCTATCCAGCCATAATCAAATTCATTGTTCCCAACAACACCATACCACCACTGATGCAAAAGTTCATGCACTATCACAAGCTCATATGTTTCATAGTCTGTGACAGCGTCAGATATTAGCACTATGTTTGGATACTCCATACCGCCGTGTACAAAATTTGTTTCAACCACGCTTATTTGTGAATATGGATATTTGCCAACATTTTGTTCAAAAAATGTCATAACCTCTTCAATAAGTTTAAGTGTGTCATCTGCGTTTTCGTCGTCATAATAATAGTAATTTATTGTCACTCTGTCATCATAAGTTTTGCTCTTTGTTTGAAAATTTTGTGAAAGCACCATTGCAAAGTCACGAACGCACCTTGCCGTCACATTACTCTCTTTAACAAGGTCAAAAGCTTTTGTTGATTGATTGCCAGTTGACGCCAACTCAAAATTATTTGGATATGTTATTGTCACATCATAGTCAGCAACATCACTATAAAAAGGGTCACCGTTTGAATTATATAGGTCGCACACAAAGTCGCCGTCTTCATACATACAAGCAATAGGATAAAAGTTGCATAAGTTTATTGCATTTTCGCCGTAGCCTAAGCGATGGTTTATGTTTGCAAGTGTGACAACATATGACATAGAAATCATAACTTTGTCATCAGGATAAAGTTCAGAGCTTAATTCAACAGTCAAGATGTTTTCGTCCTCGCCACCAACTTCAAAGTTTGCTTCGCCGTCATTCACCGTGACACTTTCAATGTCAATCTCTCCATAGCTTTGGCCATTTGGATATGCCATGCTACTATTTTGAACACTCACAACTTTTGCCTTCGCACCTTCTCTGAATGCGTTTGCATAAAGGTGAAACTTGACGCAAGATAAAGCTATGTCCGATGTGTTGACATAGTCTGTTGTCTGCGACACCGTAAGAGTATGGTTTGTATCATCATATAAAATGTCCATATCGTATGAAGTTAAGTCTTGTTTGTAGTCATACAAGCCCGCACAGCCGACAAAACAAAAACAAGCAAAAACCAAAGTAAGCACAAATGCAACCTTTTTCATAACACCTCACTAAAATATACCTATGCGTGAAAAATGAAAGTATGAGTGGTGATAATATTTGTTGATAAAATGCAAAACTTGTGTTATATTTGTCTGCGAGGATATTATGAGTTTTTGTAGTTTTTCATCACAACTTATTGCAGAAAATCAAACGGCAGTGGACAACTTGTTCATAACATCTTTTATGCCCTCTGCACCAAGTGAGTGCATAAAAGTTTATCTTTATGGCTTGTTTATTTGCTCAGTGGCAAACCCAGTACATAACACACTTGAAGAGTTTAGCAAAACGCTTGGAATGAGCGAAAGGGACATTGAAAGCGCTTTCGTGTATTGGCAGGACAAAGGACTTGTGCAAATACTCGACACCATACCTTTTGAAGTAAGATTTTTGCCAGTTAAAAACAGTTTAATAAAGCACCCAAAAATCAAAGACGGAAAATATAATTCCTTCAATTTGCAGGCACAAGAAATCATCACAGGAAGAATGATAACTCCAAACGAGTATTATGAATATTATGCCGTTATGGAAAGTTTAAAGATTGAACCAAGTGCAATGATTATGATAATCAAATACTGCGTTGACCTTAAAGGCGACAATGTTGGCTATGCGTATATTTTGACGGTTGCAAAAAACTGGGCACAAGAAGGCGTGACGACTGCAAAAGGTGTTGAAGAAAAACTTTTGGACTATCAAAAAGATAACGATGACATATCTCTTGTTGCAAAGAGCATGGGCATAAAGCGTGCCTTAGACTTATTTGAAAAAGACCTTTTCAAAAAATGGCAAAATATGGGCTTTGAAACAAATGTCATAAACTATGTGGCAAAAACTCAGAAAAAATCAAAAAATTCTGTCAGCTTTAAATATCTTGATGTGATTTTTGAAAAGTACTACACAATGAGACTTTTCACAATACTTGACATTGAACAATACGAAGAGCAAAAATCTCACCTATTTGACCTTGCCAAAAACATATGCAAAAATCTTGGCGTTTACTATGAAAATGTTGAGCCTGTGGTTGAAAATTACATAGCAACTTGGAAAAATATGGGCTTTGACGATGATACCCTACTCACCATAAGCAACTACTGTTTCAAAAACTCAGTGCGTACGCTTGAATATATGGACAAACAAATTTTGAAGTTCTTTAAACTCGGAATTGTCACTCTCGACTCACTCAACGCATATTTTAATGACATACTTGACACAGAAAACAAAATTAAAGACATATTGACGAAACTTGGCACGCAAAGAAATGTGAATAACATAGACCGTGATATGTATGCAAGCTGGCTAAATAATAACATTTCAAGCGACCTTATTGACTACGCAATTGAAGTTGCAAAAGATAAACCAAACGCAATGGCATTTATGAACAAACTTCTTTTGTCGTGGCATAAT
This sequence comes from uncultured Clostridia bacterium, assembly GCA_944384385.1. Lineage (GTDB taxonomy): Bacteria > Bacillota > Clostridia > Christensenellales > UBA1242 > UBA5893. The sequence continues at coordinate 17,969 of CALWTG010000006.1, forward strand.
GATGGCATTAAGACAGTTGACGAGGCAAAAGCTCATGCACCTAAAAAAGTCGAAACAAAAGCAGTACAAAAACGAAATTATGACAACCGTGAGTACACTCAAAACGAAATAAACTCACTGTTTACAAACCTTGATGAAGTGGAGATTTGATATGCTAAATAAAGAAATTGTTGATTTGGCACTAAACAAAATAAAGACAAGACGCCTAGATAGCGAAGCACTGGCGTATAGTTTTTTTGAAAAAGCAATGCAAAACGATGAGTTTAAAGAAAACTTTAAACAAATCAAGCACGCAGAAATTCAAAATGCAAAAAGTGAAGCATATGGCGAAAAACCACAATATGACATTAAAAAGCTTCAACAAAAACAAGATGAAATACTTAAAAAACTTAAAATTGACAAAAAGTCAATTACCCCACACTACACTTGCAAAAAATGCAATGACATAGGCTATGTTGACGGCAAGATGTGCTCATGCCTAAAACATGAAATCAACTTGATTTTATACGAAAAAAGTGGACTAAGTAAAGACATAAGATGTTTTGACAAATGCGACTTCTCTATTTTTGACAATCCCGAAAACACAAAAAAACTATACACTGTTTTGAAAAACTGGTGCGATAAAGAAAATAATTACACAAATGTCATTTTAATTGGCAAAACTGGTGCTGGCAAAACATATGTTATGGAGTGTATGGCAAACGACTTAATTCAAAAAGAAACACTTGTGTATTTCACTTCTGCTTTTGAACTAAATCAAAATCTCTTGAAATATCACACCACCTTTGACCAAACAAAAGGCCAATTCATTGCTATGCTACTTGAGCCTGACTATTTGTTTATTGATGACCTTGGAACAGAGCCAATGCTCAAAAATGTGACGGTTGAAGGGCTTTATAATGTGCTTTCTGAAAGAATGAGAGAAGGCAAAAAGACAGTCATATCCACTAACCTAACTCCTCAGCAAATTCAAGACTATTATGGGGACAGAATTTTTTCAAGACTATTAAGTCAAAATAATTCTTTGGTCCTAAATGTTGAAAACAGCGACCTTCGACTTAAAAAATAAATCACTTTTTTTGTGATATTATGTTGATAAGGTTGTTTGACACAGTTTGAAAGAAAATTCTATATTCAGTAAGTTGCTCTTTGGAGCAATTTTTTGATAGTGACATGGAAAAAATTGTTGCAAGCGATATTATATCTTCCACTGTTTTGTCTTCCATACTAATTATTTATATGCTAAAATGTTGTTTGTTGATTTTTTTTGTGATATCATAAGCATACGGAGAAAAACAATGGACGAAGCTATTGAAGACAACAAAAGTATTTTTTTAGATTTAGTAAAAAACAATATTAAGCGCGAAGGCATTGACGCACTCGTGGAATATCTTGAAAAGACAGACTTTTTCACAGCACCAGCGTCAACGAGATTTCACTCAAATTATGTTGGTGGACTTTGCAAACATAGCCTAAATGTTTTTGAAAGGTTTGTTAAACTTTTGAAAATGCAATACGGCGAACAGTGGCAACAACAATTTTCACTTGAAAGTGCAACAATTGTGGCACTGTTTCACGATATTTGCAAAGTTGACACCTATGTTGAAGATGTGAAAAATGTCAAACAAAATGGCACATGGGTGCAAGTGCCATATTACACAACAAATGACAAATTGCCATATGGTCACGGCGAAAAATCTGTTTACATAATAAACGGCTTTATGCGTCTAACTCGTGAAGAAGCGATGTGCATAAATTGGCATATGGGCGAGTATGATGTGCGTGCAAAAGGTGGCGTCAGTTTAACAGACATATATTACAAATATCCAAACGCCCTTCTCACCCACATAGCAGACAATATGGCGACATATCTTGACGAAACAATAAATAAAATTTAAAACACAAGTTCAAAAAAATACAATAAAAAAGGAGAATAAAAATGGAAGAAATAACAAAAGATTGGACAATTCTTGACATAGCAAACTATAATGAGGACCTACTTGACATCTTGGCAGGCTTTGGAATGCACTGTTTCACCTGCCCACTCAGTCAAATGGAAACACTTGAAGAAGCATGCCTAGCCCACGGCCTTGACCTTGACTTTGTCCTTAAAAAACTCAACGAAGAGAATAAATAGACATAAAAATTGTCCCCAAGGTAGTTAGATAATATTTTGTATGGAAAATAAATTTAAAGATAATTTGAAACTTCTTAGGCAAGAAAAAGGCATTGGGCAAGTAGAACTAGCTCAAAAACTTGGCGTAAGCAAAGGCATAATAAGTTTATGGGAAAATGGACTTAGAGAGCCCACTATGAACTCACTGATTGAAATGGCAAAGTTTTTTGGTGTGAGTATTGATTATTTGGTAGGCTTGTCAAACTAAAAAAGCCCACTTCGGATAAATAACCGAAGTGGGTTTTTTATTTTTATATTATTCCTGTCCAACAACTTTCTTTTCTGGCTGGTCTTGTTCGTGAATTATTGTTGGTTTTGCATCTTTTGTTATGCAATCTTCATCAATGATGATTTTTGAAATTTTCTTGTCATTTGGTGCATTGTACATAAGTTCAAGCATCTTGCCTTCCATAATTGTCCTAAGTCCCCTTGCACCAGTTTTGAGTTCCATAGCTTTTTTGGAAACTGCCCTTATTGCTGCTGGTTTGATTTCAAGGTCAATATGCTCAATATCAAACAACTTCTTGTATTGTTTAATTATTGCATTTTTTGGCTTTGTCATTATGTCAATAAGTGCTTGTTCATTCAAGTCATTTAGACCCACAACAACTGGAAGTCTGCCTACAAACTCTGGAATAAGTCCATAGTTAATAAGGTCTTGTGGTTGAAGTTCGTGAATGAGTTTTGACGCATCTTCTGAGAACTTTGTGACTTTTGCGTTGAAGCCAATCGCAGTTTGATTTAATCTTGACTCAACAACTTTGTCAAGTCCCACAAAAGCACCACCACATATGAACAATATGTTTGTGGTGTCTATTTGAAGCATCTCTTGTTGTGGATTTTTTCTTCCACCCTGTGGAGGTACTGACGCAACTGTGCTTTCCAAAATTTTTAAAAGTGCCTGTTGAACGCCCTCACCTGACACATCGCGGGTGATTGAAACATTTTCGCCTTTTTTTGCGATTTTGTCTATCTCATCAACATAGACTATGCCCCTTTCTGCCTTTTTGATGTCATAATCGGCGTTTTGAATAAGTTTTAAAAGTATATTTTCAACATCTTCGCCAACATATCCTGCTTGCGTTAATGTGGTTGCATCTGCCGTTGCAAAAGGAACTTTAAGAATTTTTGCCAGTGTTTTTGCAAGAAGTGTCTTTCCACAACCAGTTGGACCAACCATCAAAATGTTTGATTTGTCAAGTTCAATGTAGTCGTCATTTTTTACATTCTTTTTGTCGCTTAAATAGTTTATACGCTTATAGTGATTGTAAACTGCAACTGAGAGCACTTTTTTGGCTTCATCTTGCCCAACGATGTATTGGTCAAGTTGCTCTTTTATCTCCTGTGGAGTTGGAAGTTCAATCGGCTCAAAGTCACTTGATTTAATTGAATCTTTAATTATGTCACGACAAATTTCAACGCACTCATCACAAATATAGCAGTCGCCTGTTGGATTTGCAATGAGTTTTTTCGCTACACGCTGAGATTTACCGCAAAACGAACATACCATATCTTCATTATCTTCCATAAAGCACCTCCTTAATTAGTTTGCTGTCTTTTTGTTATAACCTCGTCAATAAGCCCATAAGTTTTTGCCTCGTCGGCTGACATATAATTATCTCTTTCGCAATCTTGTGCAATTTTTTCAATGGTTTGACCTGTGGCTTCACTAAGTATTTCATGCAATTTGCTTTTTAACTTTTGCAAGTGTTTTGATGCAATTTCAATATCGGTTGCTTGACCTTGCATACCTGTTGTGAGTGGCTGATGAATCATAATTTCGCCGTTTGGAAGAGAAAAACGCTTTCCCTTTGTGCCACTTGCCAAAAGTACTGCTCCCATTGATGCGCACATACCAACGCAAATTGTTGAAATGTCACAACTTATATATTTCATTGTGTCAAGTATAGCCATGCCGGCAGATATTGAACCACCAGGGCTATTGATATACATTGAAATGTCTTTTTTAGGATCTTTGCCTTCAAGATAAATAAGCTGAGCAACAACAACATTTGCCGTATCATCTGTAATTTCACCAGTAACGAAGACTATTCTGTCTTCTAAAAGTCTTGAATAAATGTCATATGACCTTTCTCCACGACTTGTTTGGTCAACTACCATTGGTATTAGCATTTTTGTTCTCCTTTATACTGATTAGTTTAATGTGTTTGAATTTGTGAGAAGTGTAAGAAGTTTTTGCATAAGAATAGGGCGCTGGATTTTCCACACATTCGTCAAACGCCATGGCAATGGTAGAACCCAG
>CALWTG010000007.1 GCA_944384385.1 uncultured Clostridia bacterium
GACAACGGCACTTGGACTAATAAGTTAGAAGAAACCACATATAAAGATATTGAATTAAAAAATAATGTAACAGTTTATGCATACTATGAACAAGACGAAGTTGTTGCTGTAAAATATAACATAACATTTATGGCAGACGGACAAGTTATTGAAACAATAAAAACATCAGGGAATGAACTCATAACACTGCCAACAGCACCAACAAAGCAAGGATATACCTTTAAAGGTTGGTACTTTGACAACGGCACTTGGACTAATAAGTTAGAAGAAACCACATATAAAGATATTGAATTAAAAAATAATGTAACAGTTTACGCATACTATGAACAAGACGAAGTTGTTGCAATTGAATACATAATTGACGGAAATGGCAAGATAACAGGAGTAAATAATATAGATGGTATTACTGAACTTATAATCCCAAATCGAGTTAATGGAACAACAGTTAAAAGTTTACAAAGTTATTTATTTAAAAATAATAAAACTTTACAACACATAGAACTTCCAGACACAATTTTGGATGTTGGATTAGGAACATTTCAAGATTGTTCTAACTTAAATTTCGTAAAACTTCCTGCAAACATCACCGTTTTATATGAATATACATTTAAAAATTGCACAGCACTAAAATCAATTACACTTCCAAACACACTAATAGAAATAAGAAGTGATTGTTTTAGAAATAGTGGGTTAGAGTCGATAGACTTTCCGGATTCTTTAACGGACATATGGCAATACACTTTTGCATTTTGTGAAAATTTATCGACTGTTAATTTAAATAAGGTTGAATATATCGGAGATTCTGCATTCGAAAATTGTACAAAACTAGAATCAATTAAACTTCCTGAAACTTTAAAAGATTTTGGTCAAAATGTTTTTGGTAATTGTTTATTACTTGAAGATATAACTTTGCCAGATGTTAAGTTGGATTTATATTATTCATCATTTTATAATACGAAATATTTTAATACAAAAAGTAATTGGGAAAATGAAGTTTTATACATTGGTAAACATTTAATTACAGTAAGCAGAGATTTTAACGCTACATCATACACTGTAAAAGAAGGCACAATAGATATTGCCGAAGGTGCATTTAATAGGCCTTCAACCAAAACACTAAAAACCATAAAAATACCAGAAAGCGTATTGTATATTGGAAAAGATGCTTTTAAGTATATGTCAACACTTTCAACTGCAAATTTACCTCAAAACTTAATAGGTATTGGAAAAGATGCATTTTTGGGTACACAAATTGTAAGTTCAACGAGTTCATATTGGGAAGGTAATTATTTATATGTAAGCAATTATCTTATTGATATTAAGGAAACAAACATTGAATCTATTGAAATTAAACAAGGTACACTTGGAATTATTGATGGAAAATTGCTTGCAAATTCTTACTCTTCATCTGTTACATCACTAACCTTGCCTAGTTCTTTAAAATTTATCGGTAAAAATAACTTTGAAAGATTTAAAATTACTAATGTTGTACTTCCAGCAAATTTACAAATAATTGGTGAAAAAGCATTTTATTATTGTGGTAGTTTAAAGAGTGTTGATACATCTAATTGTGTAAATTTAACCAAAATATGTGATAGTGCTTTTGCAGGTTGTAACATTGCAGAGATTACAATTCCACAAACTGTTGAATTTATTGAAGGTTATATATTTAATTTTAACAAAAACATAATTGTGAATTGTCAAATTCCTCAAAAACCACCAACATGGGACGATTTATGGAGCCAAGTTAATAATGGAACCATCCAAATAAATTGGGGAGTTATTTAATAAAAAAAAAGATATTAGTACAAATGATGTTGTTTGATTAAAACGGACAACAAATAAAAAAAGAGAGAACATGTTAGATTTTGTAGTCTAATATGTTCTTTTTCTTGTATAATCTTTAAAAGGAGGATTTATGTATCAAGGCAAAAGAAAAAAACAAAAGATGGACTATTCAAAAAAAAAATGAAATTGTTTCTACAATATCATCAACTTTAACTCCTTTTGTTGCGCCAATTGTATTTGTTTCAAATATAAGTCTTGTTTGTTCTTCGGTGAGAGTACTACCTTCAATATTATTTTAATTATATGTCAGAGCAATTTGAGTTTTATGATATATTCCACCATTAAGGTGCATGGTTTTTCTTCTTTTAAAATATTCAAAAGTTTGTTGTCGCTAAACTTTGTGAGGTTTGTAGCATTTTCAAATAAGCAAGATTTACAAAAGTTTTTTCGAAATTTACTGTTTTTCAATTTTGTCAACTTTTGTCATACAAACTTTTAAAGGAGTTTAAATACTAATATATTAAATATCCTAATGTTTATTAACCTTAGTTTTCAATGTGGCGTATAGCCTTTCTAAACTAGATACTGTTCTTGCCCCAACCTTTTAATAGCCCCAATACATACATTTCAAAAAAGGATAGCCGTTGTTTATCTTTGCATCAATAGCATAAGCGCTACCAAGAATTGCCAAGCAATCAGCTTTTTTAAATGAATCTATTTCTGTATATCGGATAGCATCTTTGTTAAAATAAATGTGATTAGGCAAACCCATTCCCCCTGGAATTTCACAACTAAAGCCCTGATTGTAATCTCTACACATTACTGAATAATAGCCATGTGTCCCAGATGTGTCAGTTTTCGGAGCAGTTAAAAGAACTTCTGGGTATAGCTCAAACTTATCTTGTTTTTCGCATTTTATCCAATACAATTGAAGCGAAGAAGCGGTGTAATCATAAACGCAATGGTATGGCCATAAATCATGATCGTAAATCTCCGCCATTGCTTTATTTGTATTGCTATCATTAGTTTCTAATCCAAACCCTTGATCTAGTTGAACATAATAGATATTAGAATATTGCATTGTAAAAGTTATATACCTATCTTTTCCATTTTTGCCCGTGACTCCAGCATCAAAAGTTTTGTAATTTGTATTGTTTACAATGGTGTTTGCGGTATTAAGAGAAATGGTACCGAGATTGACTTTGGTACCACCCCTTACATATTTAACATCTGCAGTGATTACATTGTAGCTTGGATAACCAATATCATTATATGTTATTGATTTTGTTTCTTTTGTTTTCCTATTCGGAGACCCCATAAGCATAGGATAGTACCTCCCAGTAGCAACTTCCAATTGAGAAACATAAATTATTAAATCATAAGAGCCTACTTTGTATTTTGCTATGCGACCTGTTGAACTGCTTGAAGAATAGGTATATGATTTCTTTTCTAAAGCATTTTTATATGGAGAATTTAAAACACCTGAATTGTAGCATGATGTGAAAGTCGTTGTGCAATTTGTTCCGCCGTTATCTCCAACTATTCCACCAGCAGCATTTCCCCCCTTTATGTTTGCATTATTAAAACAATTTATAAATGAATTGCTTTGATATGCCATTCCAGCGATGCCGCCCGCCGTCCCGGATGTTGATTCTATTTTCCCAATATTGTAGCATAGTTGGATTGAGCTACTACCAGAATAATCTCCAACAATGCCTCCGACATAAGATCGTGATGCCTTAACTGCCCCGTGATTGGCACACTGCGAAATGTTTTTTGTGGTCGTACTTTCCAAATATCCTGCTATACCGCCAGTTTTTGTGTTTGCGGTTGATGAGTTGGTACTTGTTATGGTAGCGTAATTATAACTATTGGCTATTGTTATTTTATTTTTTGAATATCCCACCAAACCTCCAACCGAATAATCAGTAGCGGCTGATGTCGTTGCTTTTATTTGTCCGCTAACTTTACAACCTTGTATACTTAGCTCATTTGAAGTATTCGCGATAATTCCACCAACATCTTTATTCTTTGTTGTTTTGAAATCAATTATCAAATTCAAATTGTTGACTACAAGTTTTTTTGATGTCGAAGCAATGAATCCGACATAAACATTTAAAGAAGTGTTAATCTTCAATCCTGATATTGTGTGGTTATTCCCGTTAATTGTCAAACCTCTGGAAATATTAAAAACAGGCCAAGTATGGTTGGATGCATCAATAAATGAAAGAATGTCAATTTCTGTTATGGAACTTCTGTTTAAGGCATATAAAAGGCCTTCAACTGTCGTAACTTCGCATATTCCACTGCTTGAACTTGCCCCTGCAGGTCTTGATGATGGAATTGACCATTCATCACTTGCTTGAGCTTGCATTTGCATGCTATTAAAGCAAAATATTGCATATATGAAAAAGACAATAGCCAAAATAGCATATATTGTCTTAAACTTACTTTTATTTATTCCATACAATTGCCGTACCATAGACCCTCCCCCTTTTAGCATATAGCCATGATAGAAAGCTTCCGTGCGTGCAATGACTACATATTATTATAATAAGTATGTACTATTATCCTAATAATTGTCAAGTTTATTAAACTAATTCTCTAGCTAATAAAAACCCTCTATGATATACTCAATTATAGAAATATGTCTTCAAAATTTATATATTTTTGTCTACTCTATCAAATCGCCCTTTCCAATATGGATCTAAAAATCTATCTTGAAGTGCATGCATTTTTTTATGAATATGTTTTGCGACAATATTACACATTATAAAAGTTCTTGCCGTGTTGCCTATGTACGCATTAAACATTTCTTTCTTTTCTTCTAAATTCAAATCTTTAAACTTGTAAAATATTTTTGATTTGTCTATATCATCAATAAATGCTTCATCTTCAATCAAAACATCAATATAAAACCTCAAATCTCTTTTAATAAATTCAAAAATGATTTTATCATCCATTGTATTCCCTCCATATTTTTTTCCACAACTTTATAGCGAAACGGCATCAAAGTTTCATACTTTAATATACAATAAAAGATCTTAATTGCGACATTTAATTGTCTAATTATTATATCAACTTTTTAAACTATTTTCAATATTGATTTTAATATAAAAAATGTTATACTTATATTGGAGTTTAATATGAATAAAAAACAAATTGTATATATTTCTATTTTTTCAGTGACATTATTGATAGCTATAATACTTTTCATTAACTTAAACCAAAATGAATATTATTTTTATATTGCATCATTATTATTACTTTTATCTGCAACAATGATTACTCTTTGGCTTAGAAGCGAAAATGCAAAAGCGATTAAAACAAGTCAATCGCAAGCCACAAAGCAAACTTCTGATGAAAAACTGTCTGCCACAACAAAACAAAAAGAAGAGGATGAAATTGACAAATTATACAAGACAATAGAACAATATCCAGAAGTTGGAGTTGCTAAATTCTTGAAAAGTGGCATGGAGTTTGATATTACCGGAAAATTTTACTATAAAAAAGATTATAACGATATTGAAGGCTATCACTTCGCTTTCTTTATTGAATCGACAAAGTTGAATTATGTGCCCGAAGGAAAAGAGAATCTTCACATATTTAATAGTTTTTTCGCTGAAATTGGATATCATGATGATTATCCACTAGAAGAAGAAAACGAATGTGGTGTTATCGTGGAAGATTTAAAAACTATAAAAAATACCACCGTTGATTTGGACTATGACGATGGTTATGTTTTTACTATATACACTGCAGATTTTGACATGATTGACTATGGTCAATTAAAGACATTGGATTTTAATAATGACACCATGACCATAGCTTTTAAACTTGCAGTGAAATCAGGCTTAGACGATATTGTTACTGGAACAGTAAAATTAAATCTTGACACGCAAGAAGATTTAAACGATTGAATTGATATTTAATATTAAAACATAATAAAAGACGCCCATCCCGTCTAGTTTTTATATGTTAAAACTTTTTAAATAATTATCTTCTTTATTTCTGCGTTACCAAAAGTTGAGTAACTTTTTAGCTCATCTTGTTCAAGACACAATCTCTCCCCTATTTTTTCAATATAACTTGCGACAATGCCGTGCGTTACGACTAATATGTTTTTGTCTTTGTAATTTTGTCTTAGATAATTTATAAAATCAATTGTCCTTTTATATATCTCTTCATAGGTTTCAACACCACTATCTTTTTTAGATTGGTTCATTGCAAACTTTTGTTCATCTGTTAGCCTTTCCCTTTTTTGCCCAGTAAAAATGCCTTGGTCAACTTCTACTATTCTGCTGTCACGTTGCCTGCTCTTCGACTTGCGATTTGCCGAATTTACTCAAACGATTTTGTGACCTTCCCTGACAAATATGCTTTTCATTCCAAATAGTCCTTCCATGTCTCATAACATAAATTTCCATATATGCCTCTTTTTGTTGTTATTTTTGTTTGTTTCTTTTTAACAGTATTTTGCCATTAAATCAAAGTTGAATAACCGTTCAATCGTTTGTTTTATACAAAAACCATAGCTGAATATAATTATAGTCTGTCGAAATGGCACATTTTGTTTTTCTTTTATCTTTCCAGTTTTTATGTAATTCTATAATGTATCAAACTCTTGCAAGTCAATGAGAGGAACTATATCAATGGCTGGTTCTTCGTAAGGATGAGCTTCTTTTAATTTTTCAATAACATTCTTAACATTTTCAATATCACAAATAAATTCCAGCTTGTCTTCTTGAACAAATTCAAGCTTGTTGCTTTCCCCGATATATGGATTCGCTTTTTCGTTTGGAATAAATGTTCCTAAACATTTTGTCGAAGTTGTACAATAATTATAGTTTCCTATAACCCCTGCCCCGGCATTACAAACTGCCTTTCTGACTTCGTCTGTTCTATCAGGTGGTATTGTTACAAATATTTTAACCTTTTTTATATCTAATTTCATTTTCTTACTCCTTGCTAAATTCATAGCAAATATTTTTATTTTCGTTAACTTATTTATAAATTATTTAAACATAAATTTACAAAGCCGTTAAAACCTCAAATAATTGCATCTATTTTTTTGTCAATAACAAGTTGCTCAAATTTTTCTTTGGTTATGTTGTGTGGCAACATCTCTTTTGTTGGAAAAGCGAAAGGTTGTTCAATAAAGATTTTATAATATCTTTCTGTTTCGTCGGCTATAAAATCTTCTATATTATCCCAATAGGCTATCAGTGCATCTTGCGCCTCTTGCCTTGACCCTTCATGCTTTTCGTCAAAAATATATGTGCCACTAAGTACAAAAATATTTCCTTCTTGGTTAATAAAAATTGGACTATTGTCTGGATTATAACTTCCTATATTTAAACAATTTTCATTCATGTATAATGGATATTTTTTCAGACTGTTGAAATAGATTGATGGACGATTATAACTTTGATGTCCATAAATCACAAAACTGTTTAAAACATTTAATGAGTTAAAAACTTGCAATAATTTGATATAATCTTTCGGTATTTTGGGACTATCTTTATTTGTTAGATTTTTATTTAATTCTTTAATATCTCTTTTCTCTACACCTTTAAACCCGCTCAAAACAACTTTTTTGTTTATATCCCATAATGGTTTGTTTAGTTCTGTTTTTAATTTTTCATAATTTTCTTCTATTTCATTAGTAACATTTTTTATTCCATAGACAAAATCTTCACCCAAAGGAATTTTTATTTCCTTTAAATTGTTATTTATAAAATCTTTATATTTTCTAAACATTAAAAACAACCTTTTGATTTATTGCCACTAAATTGCACGTGGTTTATTATTTGAATAATCTTTTAGTTTATATTTCATACCATAATTATTGTTCATGTATTCTGCACGCTCACGATCAGACATTGCTTGAAATGCTAACCTGCTTTGTCTTCGCTGTTCAGGCGTCATTTTGCTTCTAACATCCAGTGGCGCCCCAAATTCATAACCACGTTCTATCTCTTCCCCATTTCGCCAAATTGGTGTTTCAAAACCTAATTGGCAAGGTTTTTCATAATCTCCACCTTTTATAATTTTTCCATCAAGTCTCTTCGTTTCTTCTTTAAATTTATAGTTAACAGACAATTCATTTACTAATTTATAAACATGTATTACCATATCTTCAGTTAATTTTTCAAAATCCTCGCCAAATACTTCGCTAAATTTTAATTTTTTACCAGTTCTGTGCTCCACTAGTATTGGATTTAAATGTGTCAATACTTCAAATGCTGTTTTTGCAAAAATTGTATCTTGATATATAGTATAAGGTTCATATATTTTATCATAATCTTGCATTGCTTTGTCAAAGTCTATTCTTTTTTCTTTGTTTACTTTTTTCTCACATTCCCTTTCTAACTTTTGTGATTGTTTATAAACCTTCAATAACTTTTCATATTGTGTTACGTCTATCATCCACCATAACTCCTTGCATTTATTATGCAATTACCTTTGTTTGGGTTTGTCGTTTGAATAATCTTTTAGTTTGTATTTCATACCATAATTTTTGTTCATGTATTCTGCACGCTCACGCTGCGACATGGAAATGAACTTCTCATTATTAGCAATCCTTTCTTCATACGACATTTGTTCCCATACATTTCTCGGTAATCCATACAAATACCCATAATCTATTATTTCCCCATTCCTCCATATTGGGCTTTCAACTCCTATTTGACATGGCTTTTTGTAGTCCCCACCTTCATCAACATATCCATTTAGCAATTTTACATCTTCTTTAAATTTATAAAAAACAGATTTTTCTATTACTAATTTATAAACATGTATTACCATATCTTTTGTTAATTTTTCAAAATCCTCGCCAAATACTTCGCTAAATTTTAATTTTTTACCAGTTCTGTGTTCTACAAGTATTGGATTTATATGTGACAATACTTCAAATGCTGTTTTTGCAAAAATTGTATCTTGAAACTCCCTGCAAGGCTCAGAAAATTTTCTTATGTTTTTTATGGCGTCATCAAAATTTATTCGTTTTGCCTTGTTAAAATTCTTATCACATTCTCTCTCTATTTTTTGTGCTTGTTTTAATACCTTCGTTAACTCTTCATATTGTGTTAAGTCTATCATTTATTTAAAGCTCCTTTGATTATATTTTTTAAAATTTCTGGCATTTTACTTTTAGTTCCATAAAGTGCAATTCCGCCTATATGACTTATTGCTTTATGCATATTAGTTGGGATTAGCATAATTGTTTTTTCTACTGTTTCATGTAATGTATATACACCACCACTGCATATATCTCTAACATCTGGTAATTTTATAGTACCCGGTTGTATTCCGTTCATTGCCATGTATTTCTCTACATCCTTAGGAATAGATTCAAAATCATTATTCCACATATCTGTCAAATCACTATATGCTCTATTTAGATTGGTTACTCTATCACTAAAGTCTAAATCGCTTAAATAGGAATAATTTAATGTATCGTGGCTTAGAGGAGACAAATCAATAACGCCATTTTCAATTTTTAGTTTAGTTATTGGATTTCCATTTTTATCAAATAGTAATGTTCTGGTGTTTTTCCATTCTATTGTACCATTGGCACCATTTTCAATAAATTCTTTTTTGGTTATTACATTATTATTTAAGTCGTAATAGGTGGCCTTTTTAGGACTAGGCAGGGTTTTACTTAAATATTCTTGACTTTGATTATCTAGTTTTTTTATTCCACTATTAGCATCTTGTATTAAATCTGCAGCAGTGTCATCGACATTACTTTTTGATATTGCTCTAGAGATATCATCTATTATCTGCTCTGATTTTTTTAGTTTTTTCATTGCTCTAACATAAGAGATAATATCTATGCTATTAAATATGAAACCTAAAAGAACACCCCAGCCAAACTCTTCCCAGGCCTTGGCTTGAGTTGAACCACAAGCAACTTCCACCATGTAATTTACAAATCCTTCTAGAACCGTTAGTGCGACTCCCTTTATAATCTTGCCACCCAAACTAACAGCCTTGAAAATTTTGTCTGCACCCATAGTTAAGAGGTTAAAGCCACTTGAAATAATTGCACGTTTCCAATTTATATCGCTTACGCTTCCACCAACTGCCCCTATGATTATGCTTTGCAAGCCAACGTCTATTGCAAATCCAGACACTGCAGATAAAGTAAATATTAGAACATTAGTAAGTATTGTTTTCAAACCTATTGATGTGACCGCCGCACCAACAGACGAACCAGTGCCCATTGACAAAACACTTATCGCAATACCACCCACAATCAACAAAACACCAAAGCAAATCATAACCCAGTTTGTTGGTTTTGGATACAGTGAATACTCTATGTCGGGAACCATTGATGGCGTGTCTGTTTCTGTTGTCGTTTTTTCGCCATTTTCATCTATCCACAACAGATTACCATCTTCGTCTGTTTCTTGTTTTTCTACGATATAGTAATAAACACCTTCGCTCAGTTGATTTTCAACATCTCTCCATTGTTCTGCCGTTATGCCTAAAATCGATTCTTGTTGTAATTGAAGATATATTTCATTTAAATTGACTGTTGAATAATATATAGAAGTACCTTTTTCAACAGACAAATAGTTGGCGTCTTGAGATTCTACAAAACTATTGTATAAAAGCTTTGTTTGTTCTTTTGTTGCAGTATTGTTTATTGCTGTTGCAAAAATTGAATCCAAAGCAGCCTGTTCTTTCTCCCAATAAGGATCATAAACAACATAACCATCATCATAGCTATAGAGTTTCCCTACCTTTTTGTCGATTAAACTTTCCAATGAAGTCAAATCGTCTATTTGCGTAAATGTGGCATGGAATTGATAGTCATAAAGTGCATAATGGACATACAAATTATTTTGGATATAGTGGTTGTATAAAATTGTATTTGTTTCTTGGTCTATGTACGATTCTTCAAAAGACAAAATATATTTAATTTCAGTTTGGTCTTCACTATCATCATCATAGTCGTCTAATTCTTGAAGTGGTGTTATTGTTAGTACTTGTTCAATCGCATAATCTGTTATTGGAGTTTGGTTCAAAAATGCGGTGAAGCCTGTTCCAATATACACAACATCTTTTTCGTTCTCATTTTCAAATACCGTTTCGCCCGTTGTGTAAGCAATGCCATAGACTGTTTGATCGTTAAATTTGACACTTGCAGGGAAAACACTATATCCAAGCGTAGTCAAATCTACAATAACTTCTGAATATAAGAACGCCTCATCATCTGTCATTGAAAATTCGGATGTTTCATTTTCCTCTTGCGCAAGGGTATTTGAAACATTATAAATTTCTTGTGCCCTATTGTCGTCCTCGTCAGAAAGATTTTCGTTTTGATTTGTGCTAATATCCTGCTTGATTTCTTCAACACTGTCTTGTAAGTTGCCGTACATTTCATCTTGTTGCAATAATATGCTTTGTTCATACGACGCTTTTATTGCATTTTGTACTCTAAGCTTTGCAATGTTCGCAAGAATACCTTGCGTACCTAAAATAAAGGCTAAAACAAAACACAAAGATGCTGTTAGATATTTTATGTTTTTGCGTTTAAATATTGATTTGATAAAAAATTTTTTATTATTTCTTTTATTTATTTTAATTTTATTATTTTCTTTTATTTCTGCTATTATTTTTGTGCTATTTACACTTGATTTGCTGTCGTTAATTATTTGTTTTTTGATTTCTATTTTATTTTTAATTGTTGTTTGTTTTTGCCTTTTATTTAAAACAAAATAAATTGCAAACAAAACAAAACATATTGAACAAATTATACTTTTGTTTAATAAAACTTTTGTAAATTTATCGTTGTTATTTTTATCATTTATTGTGCCTGCTCCTTGAAGTGTGCCTGCATCTGTGTTTTGTTGAGTTTCTAACTTCTCGTACACAGCTGATAGTACCACATCACCATCAAGATTTGGAATAATGTTTTTGTAAATAACACCACCCTCAACATCTAGTTGCATCCATCCCACAAACTTCATGTCACTTGGCGTATCAATTTGAGGAAATGCTGTGCCATGTTCTGCGTTAGTATAAACAAAGTCACCGTCAACAAGTGTTGTGCCTTGAACTTCAACTTCGTTTTGCGCTTTTTTATAAAGTGCGTAAATATCCATATATTCTACATTTGGCACAGAAGATATTCTATATGTGTAAAGTATATTTTGAGTACCATCATTCCACATAAAGCCAACAAGTTCGTATCCTTGTTTTGAAAATGTGTTTGTGTCAAAATCTATTGTATCTTCTGGTTTTGCCTGAATTGTTTGTGCAAAGTCGCCGTCATTAAATGTTATATTTACAACGCTATGATGATAAACTGCAGTTAAATTTATATCTTGATTTTGAGTTGGTGTGATGGCTTTAGTATACTCCTTGTCAAGCGTTTCGTATGTCCACCCCATGAAATCATAATTATTTTTTAATTGTCCTTCTTTTAAAATTATGGAATATCCAACAAATGCCGACTGAGTTGTTCCGTCATCATAATTCAAAATGACTGCATCAACTGCATTATTTATGTTTACAGTAAAACTCAACTGGTTTGCAAGACGGTCTACTATTTCTATATTATAGTTTCCAGATTTGTCTATTTTGTAATTTGATAATTCTGCAATAGACATAATTTTTGTTTCACTACCATAGGTAATTTTTACTATTGAATAGGGATCTAATTTGTTTGTTATGTTTTCTATTATTAAAGAATTTGCATTTAAAACAATATTGTTCTTTGACTTATCTATTGTAGTTGTTATTATCTCATCGTTATACAAGTATGTAATTAAAGCATTTGATGTGTTTTCTTGGGCAATATAGGTGGCATAATAAACAGATGTGTCACTTGTGTTGTCACCATATAAATTTGTTTCAACAATTTTGTAGTTTCCACTTGGGGCATGATATGCGATGAGTTGACTTTCAATGTTTTCGTCATAAGAAAGAACATATTCCTGCTCTGTATCTATATTGATAACTTTAATTTGGTTACTTTCATAGTTCGAAACAGAAATAAATTGCATATCTGTCTTTGTTTGCGATATCGTGCCATCAGCATTAACAAAGGCAACGTTACCATCGTTTAAAAATGGAATTGGTGTTGTATTGGTTTCAATTTCATCAGAAACAAACACAACTATATCTTGATTGACATATTCAAGCTCTAATATTGACTCGCCAAGGTTTGCCTCTTCACCTTCTTGTGCAACTTGGTCATATGATTGTTCTTTTAATGTTAGATATGTTGAAAAATCGCTTGCATCAAAATATTTTACTTTAATTAAACTTAACGCATTATCATTTAAGTCCTTTCCTAATAAAGCTGAACTAGTATAAGTTTTATTATCGTAATTATATGTACCATTTTTAAATATTACCTTATCACTTTCAAGCTGGTATGCAAAATTATACGCACTCTCTTGTGAGAAAAAGGCAAAGGTAATTGTTTTGTTATTAACATTTTTTTGTTCAACACCGTAGTATTTTGAATTAAACCTAGATACATTTGAAAAAGAATTTAATATTGTTTGGTTTACAATAGGTCCACTAACACTGTCTTTGTCCACAACTTTAAACATGTAACTTATTGTATAATAGTCGCCCGTTATCCCATCTATAAAGTTTGTTGTTGTGAAAAATGTTGCATAATAGTATCCCGGCTCCAAATCAAGTGAACCTGTATTATTTGCGTTTTTGTTTAAAATAACATTTTTTGCTTGCTCATAACCTTCAGCTGATAAATCGTCGTATAAAAATGTGTAAACATCTTGCATTGTTTCATCGTCATTATACTTTGTGATTTTCCCTGAAAGTGGAACATTATTTTCGCTGTTTTTTATTTGGTAAAATAAACTACCTTGAACAAAAACAGGCAAAGTGGATTCAATATCATAAATCCTTTTACTTGAATCTGATATGAAATTATTATCAAAATAGTCTGCTAATGTTGCTGAGTTTGAACGGTCATTAACATAAATGGTGTAATGGGTTTTGTTTTCTTCCCATGGTGTTGATACATGTATGTCATATCTGCCATTTTCTAAGAACAACTCACCATTGCTCATCTGGCCCATGTCCACGCCATTTAGTTGATATGTTACGATGTAATTGTTGTTGCCCAAATTGTCAAGCGAGAAGCCAGAAAAAGTCATATCTCCGCTTCTTAGTGTTTCACCTTGATAATATTGATTAGCAATAAGTGTCAATTTTTTATTGTCTAATTTATCCTCGTCTTTCACGCCTATGTTATAATATTCAAATTTTTCTTGACGAGAAAAAGTTATTTCATTATTGTTTTCGTCTAATTGACCCTCAAGATATTTTGAATATTTAACCTCAAAATCGTTTTTTTCATGATTTTCTTGATTTACATTGGAGAAATAAACCTGAGAAACCATTTTGTCAAGCAAATCATCTTTTATTCGCTCAATGTTGTTTGTGAGGTTGTGAAAACCAACATTTCCTGTGTTGTTCGCTATGTAAAAAGTGGCCGTTTCCAAAATATTATAATATGTCACATCTTTTATCACACGACCTAAAATTTTATCAACAACTTGTGGCTTCTCATAGCTATTGACGACAGGTTTTCCTTCAGAAAAATCATAGTAAGAATAAGTCGTTCTGAATACTTCATAAGCAAACCTTATTCTTATATAAACACCTTTGTTTATGTCTTTTCCGCTGGGAATATAAACTTGTTTATATTTATTATTTGAAGTGTTATACGAACTTGGACTAAAAGCCTCAGTAACATTTACTGTTTTTAATGCTGAACTTGTTTGATTGTAATTTTTACCATCATAACTCGTTTCAACAATAAACGCACCCGTTCCAACTTCCCCCATATTATCAAAGCCGAGAATATCTTGTGCTGTGTCAGAACTTAAATCCCAATGGTCTATTATGTTTGTTGTTGAATTAAAATTATAGTTTGCATCTATTGAGATACTGACTATTGAACTATTTTCGTTGCCTTTTGATATATCTATAACAAAATTGTTGTTGCCCATATCTTCAATAGCTACTGCATCAGAATTGGTGTTTATTCTAAGATTTAAATAATTTTTATTAAATGCCACATTCCTGTTTTCTATTACGCCATCTTCGTAACCTTTATTATCTTCATATGTTACCGCTGTAACAGGCACAGAAACTGTTGTCTGTATTTCGTCAGACTGCGCAAAAGCATTGCTCGATTGTTTTGCATTGAAAGATAACGCTATATTGCACGAAAAAGCAATACCAAGAATAATCGAAAATGATAATATTGAAATATATAGATTATAAAAAAGTTTTTTCATGCAACATTCTCCTTTATGCTATAGCTTCAAAAGTAAATCTAGTCCATCCCCAATTCCAAGTATCATTACTAACTCCATGCGCTCCACATGCGATAGCGATGTTACTGTTATTCATCAAAGTATCAATTGAAACTTCAAAAACAAATGTGTGAGTTGCCCACTCTCCATTTTTTTCGCCTGGAGTGTGCTCAACATAGCCATCTCTAAATACTTCAATGTATCCATCGTTTACATCACTATTGTTATCTATTAGTACATAAACTTCTTGATAACCATCTCTAATTTCCGCAATATCGAGTTCTAATGTAATTTGGATTTTGCTAAATCCTGATTGTTTTAATTTTTGATACTCCATAGCAATAGGTTTAAATCCATCGCTAACTCTTCCCCCAGAAAGCTCCATAGAATCTGAGCCCGAATATGTTGTACCAAAAAACCAGCCAGTGCTATCTCCTACCCCTGTAACCTTTAAGTCATCTCCCTGTGCTTTGTAGTCTTTATAAACAGTCTTGTCGAACCCAAGGCTTGCTTTTACAGTTGTTTGACCAACTACTCGTTCTACTCCATTATAGGTTTGAGCATAATCAATAACTACATTAAAGCCATCCCACGCCGTTTTATTTATGATTTATACCGTATTTTCGTTTGTATAAGCACTAACTGCTGTCACCCATTTTGAAGTAAATGGAGAATCATTTACATCATTATATTTGTAATATGACTGCAAATCCAATGTTGGCTCATTAAATGTAATTGCATTTTTTGTCAAATTTACATCTTCAATATAAATTGCGTCATGAGTGTCGGCAGGATTAAAAACTGATAATTTGTTTAAAGAAATATTGTAAATCTTTGTTGAACTGCCATCTTTAATTTTAACATCACACAAAATCTGACTTCCACCAGCAACATCGCCAGCAGTAAAGCTTAGTGTGTCATCCAAAATTTCCACAGTTGCATTTTCGGAAGTTTGCTCTTTGACGGTCAAGCCATATTCCAATATAGACTTATTGTTATATGTAATTTGAGTAGTTAGACTTCGCCCAACATAAAGTTGTGGGTTTTGGTCGTCTATCACATGCTCCTCGCTATCTTCACCATCTAATATAAAATCAAAATTGTCTAGGTTAAGTTCATTTATTATTAAAGATATGGTGCAAGTGACATCTCCGTCCTTTGTGTAGACAGGAATATCTATGTTGGTATTATATTGTAAATTTGATGGTAAGCCAATTTTTATTTGTCCAACTATATTTGTTTTTTCCACCGTAATAGTCTTTCCATCAACAATTTGATTTGTCATATCCATTAAAGACTTGTCTGTGGCAAAATTATTAGAGTTGAATATCATATCAACATACACATCAGTTCCACGATCGACATTCAAGACTTGATTTTGCATACTCTCGACTGGTAAAAACACATCAAATTGTTGTTCTGCACTATATATTCCGTTTGTAGACTTCAATTTTACAGTAAATGACAATTTGTTTTCCCCTAACTTTTCAAGTTCTTCTAATGGTTTAATTACTATGTAATTGCCACAATTATAAAATGTACCCTCGTCACCAAATGCATGTTGAACTGTAAAATGGTTTTGTGTTTGGTATAAATTATCCAATATAGCAACAAAATCCACCTGCTCATTTGGATACAAAATTTTTGGTAAGTTCTCATTTAAAATTTGAATATTATTTACATTATACTCTTGTATTTGTAGCACTATTGTTTTAGTCATATCATCGTTTTTTATTTCCAACCTCAATGCGCCTAAACTTGGTGCTTCGTCTTTGACATACAACAATCCGTTTTGGTCAATGGTCGCATACTCAACGCCTCTCCCATTTAAGTCTGTTAAACTATATGATAAATTTTGTGAATTGGCATAACTTGGATATGTTTTTGCAGAAAAGTCATAGCTTAAGAACTGAGTAACTGTTGTTATATTCTCACCACTATTTAAAACAATATCTTCTGTTAAAATATAAACTTCAATATAAAGTGTGTTAGATTCTGCTCCGTCCTGCTGAGCCCAAACGGGTATAACAACACTTTCTTTAAGGTCTTTATGTATGTATAATAAATTGTTTTCTATGTGCGCATACTGACTGTACTTAGGATCGATGACATATGTTGGATTAAAAACAGAAACTATGTCTTCTGTTGTCGCATTAAGTCCAATAACTTCACCTTGATTTGAAGAAATCTTTGCAATTGTTTGACTTGCAGAAAGTTTCATATTTTTAAGTGGCACATAGATATCAAATGTTATTTCATTACTTTTTTTGTCATAATTTTCACAGGTGTAGGCACATACTGTAAAAACTGCATCTTTTTTGCTTATTTCGTCATTTACTTTTATCTCGCCTGTTTGAGAATTTATTGTCGCATATTCACTACCGTTTGTTATTTCATATTTGATTTTTTGAAAACTAGCATTAAGTGGTAGCAATTTTTCCACAAAAACCGACCCTTTTCCACCCTCTCTTATTGTTTGACTTTCTGTGTTGATGGTAAATTCTTCAACAATTGTTTTATCAATGCTTATTGTAACAACATTGCTTATGGCTCCATTCACAATTACTTTTACTGCCACACTTTCATACGCTTTTGCCTCATCATATATAGACAAAATGCCATCGCTGTTAACGCTGGCATAATTTTTCCCACTAACAATAACATATTCAACTTCTTTAATGGTTTCAGAAGAATAATATGGCTTGACTTCAAAATAGAGTTTTACACTCTCCCCTGCTTTGGCACTTGACTTTTCGCTATGCAGAATAACATTGTCAATTTTTATTTCTTCTCTATCAAAGGGAGTTTCTTCCCCTATAGATTGTTCCTCCGCATATAATGTGCTATTTGAAAAAGTATTTGAAATAAACGCAAAAAAAACAATTGCAAACAAAACCGCAAGTAATATAAAAATATTTTTAACTATTTGTTTTGTTCTGAGAGATTGCATACACACCTCCTACACCCTGTTAGATTCAACAATATATTCTGTTATATCTTGAATTCCAATAAAGCCATTGGACAATAACATAACTTTATCATTAAGTATGCGATAGTAGGCATTTTGGGTTACCCCATTACAAGTAATAACCGCACCCCCATTATTTGCTAATTCGAGTATAAATGATTCAAAAGTGTTTGTCAATATGTTGAATATTTCAATTTTGTAGGTACCCAAAATAGCATTTCCATAATAATTTTCAGGTTTTACATTACCTTTGTTTAAAACAACATCAAAGCATTCAATGCTTGCGGAAGTTGCAGTTTTTGACACATAGAAACAAGTTGCTATTAGCAAATTACTATCAACAAACGACACATCAAAACTAAGTTCATCTTTTTGAATATATTCATAATCACCGTATGTTTCTACAAAATATATTACAATTTGATTGTTTTCAAAGCGATAATCTCCAAAAACATTCACAGTTTCTATGTCATTATTATATATTTTATAGCTATAAATTCCATCACTTTCAAGCTTTAGTTCGACCTTTAAAATAACACCATTGTGCTCAAGTGTGGCATTCCAATCACCAACAAAATTTTGTGAATAATTTACTTGTGTTTCTGGTTTTTTATAATTTGGATCAACCTCCCAGACAGCATATAAATCTAAATCTTCATTGTTATTTTGCAATATTATGTTTAAAAACTCATTGCTAACAATTTGACCATTTATTTCATTTGCCCAGCCTGTAAATATGTATCCAAGTTTTTTGGGATTTGGCAAGTTGTCTGTCAATTTATAATTTTGTGAAGAATCAGGAACATTCAATGTATATATTTCGTCGTCTATGTGAAGACTTATTTCAAAATTTGTTCTTTCTGGTAGATTAAATTCAACATTTTTATATAAAATTTGTTCAAAATCAAATTTTTTTGACAATTCGTTAACAAAATATAAAGTGGCTACATCATTATTGGCGTATTGTTTAAGTGCATCAATGATTTTTTGTCTTCCAACAAGGTTGTAAAATGTTTTTTGACCTCCTGTATAAGTCAAAGTAATATTGAAAACATTTTCGTTTTTGGTGACCACAACAATATTGCTTTTTTCTGCTCCAAAGTTTATGTTGCTTAAATCATCGTAAATTTTGACTATCCCACTTATCACATAATAATTGATGTAATTGTTATTTTGCTCATTAAAAATTACATAAATATCACTTAAAGCATCTTCTGTTAAATATCCATCATTTAAAACGAATTCAGTTACATTGTCCCCCATAACAAACATTACGCTATTATTTTGTGGCGTTTCTATGTTATCCTCAACAATGTCTTGTGGCGATTGTGTCAAAACTTTTATTGCTACTTCTCTGTTAAGTTTGGTTTCAATTCCGCTTACTTCAATGCCATTTATTGAAAAATATTTTACAACCTCGCCTGTCTTTTCAAATATAAAGTTATTTATTTCATTATTTTTTAAATTGTAATAAAAATCTGTTCCATTAAATCTGTTGACGGCAATTACACCTATTTCTTCATTGTTATTATTAAAAAACCTTATATTTATTTTTGAAGACATCTCATAAACAGCATAAAAAGTCATATCACCGCTTATGTTCTGAACACTACTTACAATGTTTCCAGCGTCGTCTTCCCAATGAGAAAAATCATAACCTAAATTGTATAGCTTGTTGGATATCGGCTGGTTTAATTCAATAATTCCGTCTGCATTTTTGTATGTAGTTAAATTGTTAAAATCTATTTCTGCTTCAAGGTCTTTTAATTGATAATTTATATTGTATTCAGTATTTAATGCAATTTCTTGCTCTTTTTTTAATTGCTCGATTTTTTGACATAATTTATCTATTTTTGCTGTATCAATTTGATTTTTTTGCTCCTCAGATAACTTGGCAATTAAATTTTGAACATATATAATGGCACCTTCATCGTCCAAGCCAACTTCATTATCATTTGGCAATAAATTTATCAACTCATTTATTTCAATAATTTGTTGATTTTGTTGTGTGTTTTTTTTAACTGTTATGCCTATTTTGGTGGATACTGTCTTGTTATTTTCAGTATAAGAAATTGTTATTTCGCTATCATTCACACTTAATGGAGTATTTTGCTTGTCAATAATAATATTTTTTGGTTCGAAAGACAAAGCTTTTCCTTTGCAATTGACTTGCAATTTCAATCCGTTTAAATCAAAATATTCACCTTCATAATAATCTGTTTTTGATGGATAATTCAATACTACAATGTTGTCAATCACTCTTGGCTGTACGCTGATGTCAAAAGTTGTCGTTTTTTCAATGTCACCAAGGTCATAAACTATTTCGACTTTTTTTGTGGATGAAAGAATTGGACTATCAACCACGACAGAGTAGTCAGTTATCTCTTTCTCCACTCCAAAATATTTGTATTTTGCATATACAAGCATTCCTTCGCCATCAAACTCTTCACTTTCATAGTATGAAATTTTGTTTGGTAACTGTTTTATGTATATACTTGTTATTGGATTAAAAATATAAAAAAGAGAGGCAATGACTGCCACACTGAATACAAAAGAAATTGCAATTATAATCGCTAATGTTTTAGATTTTAATTTTTTCAACACTTCCTTCCTAATTACAATTTCAATATAACCAATTCGGTAACATATGTCAATATGTATTTTTTACATAATTCACATAATGCAAAAAGCAAAAAATAGGCTAAAGAAAATAACTAATTACAACATAGAAACAATAGTTCATAACACCACAACATTCACTTTATGAGAATAAGCAGTACAAGCATCAAGAGCTATCATGTTTTTTGTTATGAAAGGGTTGAAATTCGCACGCTTTCCAAATTCGTCATATTTATCAGGATTTTGCTCATGCCATAGTGCCGAGCAATGCCAATGTCCACATACTATCGTTTTGTTTGGTTCATAGATTCCATACCTATACATTTCCACTGGACTAATCCAACGTGCTTTTTGCCATCTTTGTTTGCTTGCATTTCTCCAACTTTCATCATACAAATAACAATATTCATTAATTGGTATCCATCCATGAACAAAAATGTATTTGCTTGTTTCGTAATAGTCAACGCACATATCAAGAACTTCCTGTAGACCAGTCTTTTTTGCTATCTTTTTTAAGTCAAATTCACTGACCTGCCATTCTGGGCACAAGTCCACAATAGTTTGCGCCGTGCCATTACATAAATCTCCATAAGTGTTTTTGTCCCTATCAATCATATCTTGCATTAAATCTTCATGATTGCCACGAATTAAAATGAACTTGTCTTTATGAGATAAAACGAAATCAATAATTTGTTTTGGCTGACGACCTCTATCAAAAAGATCGCCACACACAATAATTTTATGTTCTGGATTATTTTCTTCAAAGCCCTTTTCTTTTAACGCCTTTTGCCACTCATCAAAATATCCATGAATATCTGAACTCACAAAATATTTCATTCAATCTCCTAAATAAAAAACGTGGTTCAATTTAAGCCACGTCTTTTTTGCTAAAAAATATATTTAATTGTTTATATGTTAACAAACTTTGACACAAAAGTCAATTTGTGCCCCGTCATATTTTACTGTCTTAAAAAATTGTGAAAAAATTTTTAATTAGCGACCGCCTAAATTAAATACAAATTAAATATTCCAAACTTTTTTGGATGCAAGTATTTGCTTTTGAAAAGTTTCTCCATTTTTTAAATATTAAAATCAAAGTAATACTTAATATGCAGAAATAATAACTAATTTTCCATATTATTAAAAATTTAATACATTTAATTAAAAAGAGAAAAATATTTTTTAACAAAAAAATGTATGCATTCATAAGTTATAATATAAATTTTTTAAAGGAGATTAAATGGATACAAATAGCGAACAACAAACTGACCTAGGCGGGCAACCTGCCGTAATAAACATACACAAAGAAACACTGTCAAATACATATTATAGAAGAGCGATTTGGACAGGAGAACATTTGCAAGTCACCGTTATGTGCATACCTCCTGGTGGCGAAATTGGGCTGGAAGTTCATCCAAATATTGACCAGTTTATTAGAATTCA
>CALWTG010000008.1 GCA_944384385.1 uncultured Clostridia bacterium
TCATGCCTATAAAAGAAAAAAAGTAAAGAGGAGGAATGGTTCTAATGATGGAGCAAATACAACAATTTTTATCATATCCTGAGTTGCCTGACTTAATTGCATACATACTCGCAATTGGGGTTTTGATTGTTCAAATTTTTGTTAAGAAGTTTGTCAAAAAGGACAATCAAAAAACAACTTTTAACATAGATGCGAAAATCAAAAAATTAAACAAACTCGAAAAAGATTTGGAAGAAGATAGACAAAAACTCGCCGAAGAGAAAAAAGAGCTGGAAGAAAGCAGAAAGGCTCTAGCTAAAGAAATGGATAAGATAAAACAAAGTATAAGATTATCCGCAAACAACACAAAAGATTTGGTTTCGAGTGGGATAGCAAATCAAATAGACAAAATGTTGCCTTTAGAGAGTGAAGAAACTATTGCTGATATAAAGGTAGAAACATTACCAAATAAGGAGGAAAACAAAAATGACTGATGAAGAACTCTTAGAATGGTATAAAAATGGTGGCAAAAAAATTGATGATATGAGCGACCAAGACTATGAGCTAAATATGAATAACGCTCTTAAACTGCAAAAAAATGAAACATTGCAACAAAACCTAAATAATCAGCAAGCAGCACTAGCAAAAGCTCAATCTAATGCTCAGCAAAGTGCAAGTATTTCAAATGAAAAACTTATGAAATATTTAGGGCAAAAACAACTTGCAAGTGGTGTTGCCAGTGGACAAACAGGCAGTGATTTTATCAATGCAAACAATAGCTATATGCAAACAAGAGCAACTATTGCAAACAACGCAGTAACACAACAAAATGATTTACTAGATAACTATGCATCTAACAAGCTTGCAAATGAAACAGAGGCCTATAATAACCAAGTGTCAATTCTTGATAAATATAGACAACAAGCAATTGAAGATGAGCAACTTGCAAATCAAGAAGAAGATAGAAAGATGCAAATTGAACAATGGGAACTTGAAATGGAAGCTTATAAGCAAGAACTTCAAAACACTATGGAAGATAGAGAGGCGTCTAAGCTTGAAAAAGAGCAGGCTAAGCAAGAGCAGGAAGATATTGAATGGCTTGAGGCTGCGAATGAGCGACTTAATCAAATGTATAGTGTTCTTATGGATGAGGAAGGAAAGCTATCTGAAGATGCTAAACAAAGGATGCTAAACGAAATGGAAACATATAAAGATAAGTTTAACTCAGATAGATATTATGAACGCTTGTTAGACTTCTATAGAACAATGGTTTACGATGGAAATTAAAATGGAGAAATAAAATATGGCTGATACTGTTTACACTCAAATCTTCACTGATAACAAATTAAAAGAAGCAGAAAGAAAACAACAAGTTGAACTCAATGCTCAATTAAGGGAGCAGAAGAGACAGCAAGAAGAAATTGAAAATATGAGTGTTTGGGAGAGAATTGGTGTTACTATTGCTGACTTTTTTACTGAAATAGGTGGTGGAGTAGTAAAACTCTTTGAGGGTGTTGTCGATGCTGGGGCAATGATAGCTGGTGGTATCGGCTCTATTTTTGGTGCTGACACAAAATGGGCTGAAGATTTTGTTGCAAGAGATTTAACTCAAGAGTGGTGGTATAGCTGGGAAGATGATTTTACAAAAGGCTCATATATAAATGATGCTCCTATTGTAAAAGATATCATAAGAGGAGTAGGACAACAATTGCCAACGCTTGCTGCAATAGCTTTAGCCCCTGTTACTGGGGGAGCATCGCTTTCAGCATTGCCTTACACAATCGGTGCAACAATAACAAGTGCAGGCGGAACTGGAGCAGAGGAAGCTTTAAATGATGGAGCTGATTTTGGCGAGGCTCTTGGCTATGGTGTTTTACAATCGGGTATTGAAGGTGCTGTAGAATTTGCAACTGCTGGGCTTGGCAAAGGTATTACTTCTATTGGAAAATCTGTAGGTAAAGGGGTTGGAAAGTCGGTAGCAAAATCAGCTGGCAAAATTATGATGGAAGAAGCTGGTAGTGAATTTATTGAAGAAGGCTTGTCAGCATTGCTTAACCCATTAACAAAAACCGTTTATAAAGGTAGTGAGGCTCTGGAAACTTATAAAGATATGACCTTTTATCTTGATGCGGCACAGCAAGCTCTAGTCGGCGGTGTTGTTGGTGGTATAACTGGTGGTGCTGGTGCGATTACTCAAATAAGGGTTGCTGGTGGCAAATCTTCTTATAGTATCCAACAAAGCGTAGCTGAGCTTGAAACGCTTAATACGAAGGAAACAAACCTTTGGAAAAATAACAAACTAAACCCAAGCACACAATCACAAATACAAACACAAAGACAGGCAGAACTTGAAAATATTAGCAATCAACTCAAGACAATGAGCGAAAGCGAAAGAACGCAAATTATTGAAAGATATCAATTGTCAGATATGCTTGATACAGATGGCAATATTATATCGCAACAAATCACTCAAGACAGCGAGAATATTGCAAATGGTGAGCAAACATTAAGCCAAGAGCAGAATGTGTCAAGAAAGCCACTTATAAGTGATAATATTGAGGCATACAGCCCAAGTTTAAGAAACACCAAGCTTATATTTGCTCCAACGCAAAATGTTTTATCTCAATCAGCTCAAAATGCAAAAAAATTTGTTACATCACTTAACTCTGGGTCAAAGCTGGTATTTACCGACAATATGCCTTCTAATGTAAATGCTTTTTATGACACTCAATCAAAAGTATTATACTTTTCAAATAATGCGACTGATATAGATGTTGCAGCACACGAGTTTACTCACTCGCTTGAAGGCACTGCCGAATATGAAACTTTAAAAAATTATGTTCTTGATAATGTTGATAATTTAGATGCAAAAATTGCAGAAAAGATTGAACAATACAAGAATGTAAATACAGAAGCAAAAGCAGGCGAAAATGGGCAATTTGTGGCAAGATATGAGGCTGAAACTGAAATTGTGGCTGAAGAGATGGGTAAATATTTAAGCGACCCTAAATCAGTTGAAAGAATTGTAAACCAAAGCAAAGGGAGAGCATATCGTATTTGGCAATGGATAAAGGATGCGGTAGCAAAGCTTACAAAAAGAGGTGAAAAGGGCGAATATTATAGATTTATTCGCAATGTTGAAAATCTCTACAGCAAAGCAATACAAAAAAGTGTTGGTGGTATTGGGTTGACTGATGTAAGGACTGCTATTGATGAATTTGAAAGACAAGCCAAGCAAGAGCTTGCAAATGAGGGTGAAAATAGTTATAATAATCAAAAAGGTGGTGTAAGAAATGGAGAAGTCGCAGAAGCAAGATACTCAATCAATGGAGAAGAAAACAACTCAAACCCAACAAGACGAGATTTGGATAACGTTCGGGGACAACGGCAAAATCAGGTCAGCGCCATTGAGCGTTTTCAAGAAGATAGCAAAAGAGCGAGGTTGGAAACCAAAGCCGACAGATTGGAATACCTAAAACTTTTACAGGATGGTGGGTATACTAAAGTTTCTATAGATTATATTGGAACTCAAAATTTTGTTTCTTATTTAGAAATAAAAGAGAATGCTTTGTTGCCTTTATTAAAAGATATTAGGGTTGAAAATAATAATTTAGGCTTTAAAACAAAATTTGTAACAAGTGGTTTCAATGTAAATGGTGATACTTATAATTTTGATAATGCTTTGGGCTTATATTCACCAACTTACGATACTATATATATTAGAATACATGAAAGTGATGATGTAATACTTACAAACAATCATGAAAGGATGCACAACATTGAGCGGAAATATCCTAATATTTTTAATGACTTTAAAAATGAAGTAAGACAAATATTTGGAGATAAATACAATCAAGCAGTTGAAAGCGTTGCAAAAGATTGGGGTAACATTAGTTTTGAAAATAAAGAACGAGAATTTATCTCAGAGTTTTTTGCTGGTGGAGAAAGGGTAGATTTTGGTAACGAAATCAATACCAAAAGGAATGCTCTTGTTAAAAAATATAAAGATTTACTAGCAAATAAAGCTGGACTACAAAATTTAAGATATTCTCTAAAAGATACTATTGAGCAAGATGTTCTTAAAGCTTATGGTAAAACTTATAGCTGGAAAGAAACAGGATATCTTTTGCAAGATGGAACAAAATTAGATTTATCGGGGAGAAACAATGGTGCTCCGGGTGGATATAGAAGTGTTGACCATAGGGAGATATTTGATATATATGATGATAGTGATGCTTATGGCACGGATGCAATGATTGAGTTTATTGCAAGGGGAAATATTCGTGTAATACCTGAATATCCGGGAATAAACTTGCAAATAGAGCCAACAGAAGCTCAATATCAACAAATAAGAAGTTTAATTGAAAATTTGGGCTGGAAAGAAAAGGCTTTTATGGTAGACTTCGATAATGCAAATGGAGAAACCATAGATAGTTTGTCTTACGAAAATGCAATATCAGCAAACAAAATTATAAATGATATAAAATACTATTTCAAAGAAGGCAAGGTGCCTTACAAAAGCCAGTTGTCAGATTTTAGGTATTCTCTTAAGGATAGTAAAAATAATTATCTATCAAAGGAACAAATTGAATTTTTTAAAGATAGTAAAGTTAGAGATGATAATGGGAATTTGCTTGTAGTTTATCATGGCACAGATGCAGATTTTAATGTTTTTGATAAATCAAAAAATATCGAAGGAAATGGAGCATTTTGGTTTAGCAGAAACAAAGACTATGCAGATGAAATGGCTATTATAAAAAATGGCAAAAGGGTTGATGAGTTTTATCTTAATTTAACAAACCCACTGATTGTAGAAATGGACACAAAAGAATTTGCTGATAATGTAAAAGAAAAAAGTTTTATTCAACAAGCCCTGAATAATAAAAATGATGGTGTTATCTTTAAAGAAAATAAAAATGATGGAGATGTTTTTTATGCTGTTTTTAACTCTAACCAAATAAAACTTACAACTAATAAAAACCCAACAACAAGCGATGACATTCGTTTTTCTCTTAAGGATGGAGAGGGTGATTATAACTATTCAAAAGGTCAAATCTCAAAATATGTGGCAGAGCACTCAAAAGCAAAAGCATATTCAAAGACCGATGCAGAACAAATTGTTAATACCATTGTTGCAAATCAACTTTCTTTTGGTAACAAATATGGAGAAATTAGCAATAAAACAAAATCACAAGTAATTGATACTTTATGGCACGCTCTTAACACTAAAAATGAGGGTTATAGAGGAACGGTGGCACTTGAAATTGCTGATTATATTATTGATAATGCAATTGCTCAGGATATTTATGCAGTAGAAACTGAAGATACTTTTGTTGTTGATGCACTCAAAGGATACCTTCATAGTATGGACTTAAGTGGGATAAAAGGCGAAATTAAACATCGTTATGATAATGATAATAGTCCATACTTGATTTGGGGTAGGAGAAAAGGCACAAGAGGACAATCTCCCGACCAAATCGCTATGGAACTTGCTGAATATGGAATACATATCGAAGCTACAAATGAGGCTGATATATTCTTTGAGATTGATGAAATGTATAGGGATGCTATTAAAAATCTCAAAAAAGCTACAAAAGAGCGTCTTGCTGATGTTGCCGATAAAAACGAATTAAAAGATTTAAGACAATCAATAGCTAGAGAGATTTTGAACGGATATGATACAACTGGGCATAAAACAAAGTTTGCTGAAACTATTGAGAAATATACATCTAAGATTAGTGCACTTAAAAATGCTGTTAAAGAAATTAAGGCAAACAACAAGGCTAAAAATAATGTTATCTCTACAATTGAAAGATTAAGAGATGAGTTTGTTAAAAGTAAACCTGCTGGATGGAAGATACCTCAGCAAGTTGTTGATTTTGTCAAGAAAATAGCAAAAGTTGAAACTTGGAGAAATAATATCTCTAAAACAGCTAGACAGCATTTAGCAGAGTTACAATCGCAGATTGATTTGATTATGGATGAAACACAGCAAAATATTTATCCATATAGAGAAACATTAAAAGAACTTGCTAGTGGGCAGGGCGAACTTACAACTCAAGAGCTAACAACTTTAGATAATGTTTTAAGACAATTTGCATGGCAACTTAGAAATTATGACAATGTTGTATTTGAAGGCAAATCAGTGTCAAATACAGAAATCGCAACTCAGGGTGTTCACGAAAGCAAACAAGCACAAAAGATTTTGAGAAGTGGGGATAATCTACTTGTAAAATTTAAAAATAGAGTTTACGCAAACCCATTTGACCGTATGGCAGAATTTGGGCTTTATAGGAATAACTCAATTATGGTGCGTTTGTATAACGACATGCTTAATGGTGATAGAAAAAGAGCAAATTTTGTTCGTGATGCAAACAATCTTTTTGATGGCTTTTTGAATAAAAACAAACACTATCTAAAAGAATTGCAAAAAGAGATTACAATACATAATGGTAGCGAAGAAATTAAAATCACTAAAAGACAAGCAATCACTCTTTACTTAACATCTTTAAGAGAACAGGGCAGAAGCCACTTGTTTAATATCAGTGAAGACAGTGGCGTTGTTCGTTTGCTAGATAATAAAGCATCGACAAGAGGAGATGTTTTACAGGCTTTTTCAAAAGGCAGAGATATAAATATTACCCGAGATACAATTAAAGAAATTAAAAGTTTACTTACAGCCACAGACAATGAATACATTGATATTGTTGATAATTTCTTTAACAAAATGTCAAAAGATGCCAAGAGAGAAACTGATACACAGTTGTATGGAATAACAAACATAGAAGATGGTTATTATTTCCCTATTAAAGTTTCAAAAGACAAAATTTACACAGAAGCCGGGCAAAGAAATTTAGATATCAATCAATATATTCTTGATATGGGAATGAATAAAAGCGTGAAGCCAAATGCAAGCAACAAAATTGTTATTGATGGTGTTGATAATATTATCTCAAAACATATCAATGACATGTCGCTTTATTATGGTTTTGCAATTCCACTAACAGCATACAATCGCATAATGAATAAACAAATTTTGGTAGGTGATGTTGATACTACAAGCAACATTCGCTCTGAAATTCAAAAGATAGATAGCGATTTTGAAGGCTATATGAATAGGTTGTGGCAAGATATACAAGGTATACAGCGTGGAGAAAGAGGGTTTATAAGCAATGTTCTTTCAAAAATAAGGTGGGCTGGAGCAAATGCTGCTTTGGGTGCTAACCCTAAAGTTTTAGTTACGCAGACACTTTCTCTTGCATCTGCTTTGGCAGAATTTAACCCTAAATATGTTGTCAAAGGTTTAGGTCATTTCTTTGGTGAAAAAAACAAGCTTGATTTGGCAAAATATTCATCACTCATGTGGGAGCGTATGAATATAGGTAATAGTGTTGATATTACTGAAATTAGACAAATCGGTAAAGAGATAGGAAATAAGTTTGGCAGTGCTGTTGCTAAAGTTACAAAAGGACTAAATGCGTTTACTACAAAGCCTATATCTTGGATGGATAGTAACGTTATTCAATCATTGTGGTTTGCAGCGCAGTATGAAGTTGCTGACACTCGTGGCAAAGGCTATGAATTTGGAACAGAGGCAAACAAAATTGAAGCTGGGAAACGACTTGATGAGGCAGTGTTTCACACACAACAAACAAGCGACCCTATAGGTAGAAGTGAGTGGATGCGTTCGCAAAATGAAATTGTTAAGTTTGCAAGAATGTTTACAAGTGATGCTGTGCAGTTGACTGGAAGATTGATTGCTTCTGTAAACAAATATAGAATTGCAAAGAAAATGATTAGAAGCGGTGATGCGGGGTTGGTAGAACAAGGACAACAAATGTTAAATTCTTCAAAGATAGGTGTTGTAAAAGCTGGAAGTGCGTTTGTGTTAAACCAAGTATTCTTACTTGCCATCGCTCTTGCATTTAAGTGGATAAAAGGTAAAAATGATGATGAAGAATGGGATGATATTGCTAAAAACGAAGCTATTGCAAACATTGTAGGGCTTATTCCATTCGGTGGTGATATCTTTGATAAGTTGTCAGGATACGAACCAACAAACATGGCGTATACAGCATTAAGCAATACTGTTGAAATTGCAGAAGATTTATACAACGGTATATCCACACTTATTACTGGAGATTATCAAGACCCAGTAAAAAGAAATGCTGCAATAAGGAAAACCGCATTAAGTTTAAGCAGACTTTTAGGCATCCCAACACAAAATCTCGAAAGCTACCTAAAAGGCATTATTGGTAAAATTTCGCCTGCAACTAGAGAAGAATATGAAGCTTTATTTAAAACAAAATCTATAACTTCATATTTAGATAAAATGAGAAAGGCAACTGAAAACGGAGATGAGCAACTTGCTGATACTATAGTAAACATTCTTTTTGATGATAGAACTGGAAAAATCAAAGATGACAAAATGTTAGATGTTGTTAGCGACTTGTTGGGGCAAGGATATGATGTTTTACCTAGAACTGTAAACAGCACTATTACATTTGATGGGGCTGAATACACTTTAACAAATAGGCAACATTCTAAATTTATGGATGTTTATTCTGGGTCAAATGATGTTGTAAAGAATATGATAAATCTTTCCGCATTTAATAGACTTGATGATGCTGCGAAAGCAAAAGCAATTAACTTTGTCTATGATTATTATTACAACTTAGGTATAGAAGATATGCTAGGAGAAGATATAGAAACAAAAACAATGTTGTTTGCTGAGGCTATACCAATTACACAGCTTGCTATGGCAGTGGCACAAGCATCAATCTATACAGCAGATACTGACAGAGATGGCAAAGTTATAAGTGGCACAAAAAAGGCAAAAGTCCAGTCCTTTGTGCAAAGCTTAAGACTTTCTGCTGTGCAAAAATATATGATAATGGGTTATTTAGGATACTCAAATAAGTATGGCGAAACCAGTGTAAAGGCTTATATAAATAGGCTTAACATATCAAAAGAAGCAAAAGATTATTTGTTTGAGGCAAGTGGATATGTCGCATAAAAAAAGAGGCAAGAATTTTTTTAATCTTGCTTCTTTATTTTATTTAAAACATTTATTTTAAGAAAATGTAAAATAGTTTTTTCATCTGGAATATAAGAATATTTTTCTTTCAACATAGCATAAACGCCTATGCAATAAATCTTTTCACAAGGTAATGTTTGAGTATTTAAGCATTTTTTAATTAGTTTCAAATCTTTTGAATATTGCATTTGCTCAATATGATACTGTTTATCTCTTTGTTCTAATAGTGTATAATTTTCTTTTTGTTTTTCTTGTTCTTTTAATGACTGTTGCTTAAATATTTCCTTTTCTTTATGACTTTTACCCCATTCAAAACAACCAAAACCAACAAGAAAACAAATGATAATTGCACTTACTATTGTAATTGTCATTATTGTATTCTCACATATTTAGGGTAGAGAGTTAAATTACTTCTAACTTCATCTCTATATAAGTCCCATTGATTTATACATTCTTCTTCGGTGAACCATCCAGCAAATTGATATAGTTTTCCAGTGCCATATTTAGTATTTATTGAAATTGAACCAATAACAGAGTTTTCTTCTACAGAAATTTGTTTATTTGTCAAGTAGTTATAACTGATATCATCGCCAGTATCTATAATATATGATGCTCTCATGAATGTTACGGTATATGTGGTTGTAGATTGATTATCCTTATTACATCCCACAAGCATACATGTAGCAAAAAACAAAACAAAAACCAAAGAAAATAAAGGAATTGTTTTCGCAAATTGTTTCATAAATACCTCCAACAACGGAGGGTAAAATAAAAGTGCCCTCCATAATGGAAGGCACAGTCCTATACAAAACAAACCTTCCATTGCTGCGACACAACTCTTTTCACAAGAGGGGAAGAATTTGTTGATAGGCATAAAAATACCATCCTCAAGCGAAAAGAATATTAAGTTGTGTCGCAGTATTATAATACCACAATTTGTATTATAAGTCAATTACTGGGGCGAAAAATTGCAAAGAGTATTGAAAAAACACGAATTTTGTCTTATAATTTGAGTGGAGGTGGTATTATGAGAGGGGTAAATTTTTCTGCATATCACAAGAAACAAGCACTAAAGATGTGGCTTATTGAAAAAGAGCCAATTTACAAAGTTACTTCTAAATTCAAGTGCACAGAACGAAGCTTATGGCGTTGGAAATCAATATATGATGGCACTTTAGAAAGCTTAAAACCTAAAACAAGCAGAAAGGGTATGTTGCATCCAAACAGACACACGGATGAAGAAAAGGAAAAAATAATAAAATATTTTAAAGACCATCCTCATGTGTCCTTTAATGGTGCTTATGGCGATTTGCGTGCAAAGATTGCGTATAAAAGAAGCTATGGTGGGTTTTATAATTTTGTTAGAAAAAACAATATTAGACCTCACAAGCAATATGAGAAATATGTCCCTCAACCATACGATACGCCTGAAATGTTAGGCGTTAAGTGGCAAATGGATGTCAAGTATGTTCCTAAAGAATGTTTTGCTGGTGAAGTTTTGTATGGACATGAAAATAGATACTACCAATACACCATGATTGATGAGGCTACTAGGGAAAGATTTATATTTCCTTATAGGGAATTTGGAGCTAGAACTACTGTCAATTTTGTTAAAAGGGCTATTGCTTATTTTGGGTATGCACCCAGCACCATACAAACAGACAATGGGTCAGAATTTACAAATGTTAGAAAACATGGCGAAAAAGAGCCTAAAAAGCATGCATTAGATATTTTGCTAGACAATTTAAAAATCAAACATCAACTTATAAGGGCGTATACTCCTAGACTGAATGGTAAAGTGGAACGTTCACACAGGAGCGACCAAGAAAGCTTTTATAATTATTTAAAATTTAAGGGTTATGATGAGTTAAAAAAGAAGATGCTAAAATGGAACATAGCTTACAATAAAAGACCTCATGCATCGCTAAAAAATAGAGAAGGCAAACAGGTTTGGTGGTCGCCACTTGAAAAAAGAGCTGATTTGCTCAAACTGCTTGAAGAGAAGAAAGAAGAATATGCTGTTAGGTTTGTAAAAACTCCATTAACCATAAGGCAAGCTTACGCAGCTTAAAGAGCTAATTAAAGCTGGCGAAATTCCTTGCTAGCAAGGAATAGGTTTTTTATTTAATATAATATATAATCTATGAAATATAATTGACTTCATAGGTTGTTTTTTGCTATTCTCAAAACAACCACAATAAACATTTCTTTCTAAAAAGAATAAATTTTAAAAAAATATTAAAATTTTCAAAAAAATACTGAAAATCA
Source organism: uncultured Clostridia bacterium (assembly GCA_944384385.1). Taxonomy (GTDB): domain Bacteria; phylum Bacillota; class Clostridia; order Christensenellales; family UBA1242; genus UBA5893. Next base: position 11,285 of record CALWTG010000008.1, read on the forward strand.
TTTGACAAATCACACATAAAAAGCAAAAAACGCTTGCAAAAGCATTTTAAATCATGTATAATACCAAAGACTGTGGAAAGTTGGCTGAGCGGTCGAAAGCGGCGGTCTTGAAAACCGTTTTACCGAAAGGTAACTGGGGTTCGAATCCCTAACTTTCCGCCAATTGCGAGCAATCCGAACCCTTTGGGGAAGATTGCTCCTTTTTTATTTGGTGGCTCATAGTTTAATGATGTTGAAACCTGCACTCTTTATTAGTCTATTGTATACAGCTAGTCCGACGCCTTTTTTTTGTGGACATCTTGCATATACTGTTTTTGCGTTTCGTTCGTCAAGTTCTCTAAGTTTTGTAAACAAATTATGTGCCTGCTCGCTTGGATAGTTTTTTCTACCATATGTGAGAGTAGGGATATTTAAAGCGTCTTTTTCTTCATCAAAGACAAGAGCAAAAGTGTTTGGAGTTTTGTGCGAGTTTACATACTCGGTGAACTTTTTTAAACTACCTTTTAGTATTATCACATTGGCATTTGGTGCGTAGTGTTTATATTTCATACCTGGTGACAAAACTGGCTTATTTGACGACAGTTGCTTTGTTATTGCGCCTGCAAGTTTTATTGGCTTTTTAAGCACTTCTTCAATCATCTCTTTTGTAATTGCACCTGGGCGTAATATGATTGGGGTTTTGTTTAAAACAGATATCACTGTTGATTCAACGCCTGTTTCACAGTCGCCACCGTCAATAATAAGTGGTATTTTTCCATTCATATCTTCATATACAGTTTTTGCGTTTGTGGGACTTGGTTTTCCACTTAGATTTGCACTTGGGGCAGAAAATGGAGTTTTTGATAGTGCAATAACTTTTCGTGCTATTTCATTTGAAGGCATTCTCACACCAACGCTGTCAAGCCCTGCACAAGATTCATTGCAAACTTTTGGACCTTTTGGCATAATGATGGTGAGTGGTCCTGGCCAAAACGCTTTCATCATCTTTAAAGCGTCGTCATTAACTTCTTTTACAATGCCGTCTAACATATCTATTGAAGCGATATGGACGATTAGGGGATTGTCCATTGGTCTACCTTTTGCCTCAAATATCTTTTTAATTGCGCTTGGGTTAGAACAATCTCCCGCAAGGCCGTAAACTGTTTCTGTTGGCAAGCCAACGACTTCGCCATTTTTTAATAATTCGCAAGCAAGTTTTATGCTTTCTTCATTTGGTTTTAATAATTGTGTTTTCATAAATTTCCTCTTTTGCCTTAGTATATTAGCACAAAAATAATTTTTTTTAAACTTTTGGCAATGTTTTTTGTTGATTTTAATAAAAAACAACATATTTATTTTACTTTAAAAATTTGATTTTTTGTGCTAAATTATTAGCGAGGATATTATGGAAATAAAAATTCAACAATTTATTGAAAAAGTCAATCAAATTTTTGGTGAAAGTCAAATAAATAAAATAGTTGTGAGTAATTTAGTTGATAAAAACTTTAAATATAAAAAAGTTGTTATTGAATATAAAATAAATCGCTACATGATAAATTGTTTTACTGAAAAGCAGTGTTTTACAAAAAATATAGATAAAAATGACTTAGTGGATGAATTATGCACATATGTGAACTCATACAAACAATTTAACTTTTTCTCTAATTTATTTAATTATGAGCTCAAATTTTCGAAATCAGGCAAACTTTTCTTATCTAAGTCAAAAAGTCAAAACAAAGCTAGCATAACAGAGGCAAACAACAGAAGCAAAAATTACATTTTCAAAGAGGGCGAGATTATTCAGCCACTTATTGATATGGGCATTTATACAAAAGACGGCAAAATAATTAACTCAATGTATGACAAATATAAACAGATAAACAGGTTTATAGAACTTATAGATGACTATATTAAAGATAGCAAACTCACTAAAATAAACATTATAGATTTTGGTTGTGGGAAATCATATCTGACTTTTGTTGTGTACTATTATTTTAAGCATATAAAGGGCATTGACATAACCATGGTTGGACTAGATTTGAAAGAAGATGTGATAAATAAGTGCAACCAAACTGCCATTAAATATGGCTATGACAATTTGAGTTTTGAACTTGGCGACATAAATGGCTACAAGCCAAAAACCGATGTGGATATGGTCATATCGCTTCACGCCTGTGATACTGCAACTGACTATGCACTATTTAATGCAATCAACTGGAATGTTAAGATGATATTTTCAGTGCCTTGTTGTCAGCATGAGGTAAATAAACAAATTTCATCAACGAGCCTTCCAATCATAACAAGATATGGTTTAATTAAAGAGAGAATAGCGTCTGATTTTACAGATATTGTCAGATGCAACTTGCTTAAAGCAATGTCATATGATGTTCAAATGATTGAATTTGTTGGGTTTGAGCATACTCCTAAAAACATTCTCATTAGAGCGAACTTAACGCAAATACCTTTGCAAACAAGAAAAATGTATTTAAAAGAAGTTGTGGACTTAAAAAAAGCGTTTAATTTCAATCAAACGCTTTATACTTTGCTTAATAAAAAACTTGAAAATCTATTATCTGATATGCAATAGATTGAAAATTTCTTTACAATAAGACACAAATTAAGCTATGTGACAAGCGAAATTTGTCGAACGCTAAGGCGTGGAATTTGTAAGATTTTGTTTGTTTTTGATTTAATTTTTTTGTTTTTGGGTATTCTACAAAATAGAGAATGATGCAATGTTATAAATTAGATAAAAACATTTGACATAAAAACATTTTAATTGTTAACATTGCCGTGAAGGAGGTAAAAAAATGAAGAGTTTGTCACTCAAAAAAGTTCTCAGTGTATTTGCTTGTTTTGCTATTGTATTGTTTGCTGGAATAATCTTTGCAGCATGTGGTGCTCCAAAGACATTGTGGAAAGGTGACCTTTCAAAAGAAGGCGTTTTCAACGATGCTAATGGATATTATGGCGAAGTGACTTTGAATAAAGATGGAACAGTTACTTTAACGCCAACGCAAAGCGGAAGTGTTTACACAGCAGCTAATACATATTTTGGCGAAGAAGACAAAAACTATGACTGGCGTGAAGGCGGAATGTCTGTTAGCTTTACAGTTGATGTTAAAGCTGAAGATTTGACTGCTGGAAATGCGCTTGTTTGGACTTTGGCATTAAACGAAAAACAAACACCATCTGACACAGAAACTGCTCAGGCTAGTGATTATTACAGATATCTCACTGAACTTGCTGTTTTCTTTGTTGGAACAGATGATGGAGTTAAATTCGTTTATGCAGAAACAGCCGTTGACCAAACAGATTACACAGCTCTTGTAGCTGGTGATGATGCTGCATCTCTCACTGATGGCAAGTACACAGTTACATATGACTTTGGTACAAACAAAGACGGATATGTTACTGTTGTCGTTACACTTGAAAACTCAAAAGGTAAAGAAGTGTATTCATCAGAAGAAGCAACATTTGATGTGATAGACAGCCATTTATATGAAAACGGCTCAGCTGTTAAAGAAGAAATGGTTGAAGGTTTGAGATACCTTTGGTGCGTAAGAGTAACTTCTGGCACACCTGTCACAGTTTCATCTGTTAAAGTTACTGAGTAAACTATAAATTTTGAAATACAGATTGCATTAAGTTGCAGTCTGTATTTTTTTGCATAATTTTGTTTGTGATAACCATCAAATAAAAATTTATAATATAAGAAATATTACATTTTTTTTAACAATATTTTTATATTTTTTGCTCACAATAAATATATGGAATATGTAAAAGGAAAACCTTATTTTACTGATTGCAATTCAAGGATAAAACAATATCCATATTTAAATGATGACAAGTATTGCGATATTTTAATCATTGGTGGGGGAATTGATGGTGCTATTGCCAACTACTATCTTTCACAAAAATATGATGTCGTTTTGGTTGACAAGGGTAGGCTTGGATTTGGTTGCACATCGTGTGCAACGGCACTACTTGAATATCAACTTGATGATTTTGCAAGCGACCTAAAACCTTATATGTCTGAAAAAGAGATTTGCCTTGCTTACAAAATGGGGCTTAGCGCCATTGATAAAATTAGCGGTTTTATTGAACAATATGGAAACAAATGCGAGTTTAATTTGCGTCCTACTTTTTTGTTTTCAAACTCTATCTTTTCAAAACAAAAAATGAAAGATGAGTATGATTTTAGAATAAAAAACGGTTTTATTTGTGATTATTTTGATGAGAGTAACAACCCTTTTCCTTTTGCCATAAAGAGCGGAATTTTTGCAAGTAATGGTGGCTGTGAGTTTAATCCATATCTATTTGAAAAAATGATGATTGAAAATGCGAAAAATCAAGATAATATTTTTGAAAATACTTGCATAAAAGAAATTGATAAAAGCCACCTTGGCTTTACAGTTAGCACAAACTATGGCGAGAAAATTTATTGCAAAAAAATTTTGATAGCGACTGGATTTAACTGGGAAATTTTAAAAACCAAAGATTTGTGTGAAAGGTTTATCACATATTCAGTTGTGACAAAACCGCTTGAAAATTTTTCTTGGTATCATAGTGCACTTATTCACGATGCAACAACGCCTTATCATTATTTTAGACTGCTTCCAGATAGCAGGATTATATTTGGTGGGGAAGATACTTTGTATAAAGGTGATGGCATAAAAGAAAAATTGAGTGAAAAAAAGTATAAAAAACTTGAAAAAGACTTAAAAAATCTTTTTCAAGATAGACAAGACATACAAATTGATTATAAATTCTGTGGTTGTTTTGGCGCCACTAATAACAATATGGGGCTAATTGGTGAGAGCAAATTTGACGATGATATTTTGCTTTTCATAAGTTGTGGGGCAAATGGTATCATAAATGCTATGAAAGGCGTAGAGGCGCTTGACGATATTTGGCAACACAAAGACAATGAACTTATAGATATTTTTTCACCAAAAAGAAAAAACTTGTAACTATGTTAATAATGTAGCTTATTGTAAAGATTTTCACCTTTTGTTTTTAATAAAATTAAACTGGTGAGAAATATAATTAAATATGCAAAAATGACGATTCCAAAAACAATAAATATGTTTTGAAAATAGTTTATTAAAAACATCGGTGCAAAAGCCACAATTATGTCAAAAACTATTATGATAATTAAAGTTATGCTTTGTTTTATTATTTGATTTATGTTGTCGTAGTCAAACTTTGGCAAATATAAGTTTAATACCAGTCCCAAAGTTGAAAATGCCAAGAGCGACAATATTGGTACAACAAAAAGCATCAAAGTTAAAAACCAGTCAAGTTGATTAAAAAACAAAATAATTGTAATTATATTTGAAAGCAAAATAAATGGTAAACTCAGCGCTATGTTAAATAAAATTTTTGCAAAGAAGATATTGCTTGATTTTAATGGTAAACTTTTTAACATATTTATTTGTTTGCCTTCAATACTTATGCTTGCGTATGTTGTGTTGCTCATTCCTGCGAACATCGCATTTAAAAGCACCAAAATGTTAAGTAAATAACTTACGCTTATTCCTTGACTAATGTCAAAAAATGATTGTAGTGAAACTTTGAGAATTATTGGCACAATTAGCATAAACAGCAATGAAAAGCCACTATTTAACACATACATCGGTGTTGAAAAATATCTTTTTGCTTCAATATTAAAAAGTGCCACTATTGAAGATTTTTGTTTGAAAGAATACGCCTTTTTATATTTTGGTAACTTCTTTTTTATGAGGGCGTAGTTAATTTTTTTATAAAGCAGTGTCAAACAAACTAAAACTATTGATGTCATAACAATCGAAAAAAGCATAAACAAAAATAGATACAAAACTTCATTGTCCACAAATCCCTTAAAATACCACGCAATGCTAGGTAGGTAATATTGCATACTGTTAATAAGAGTGTCACCACCTGCGACAATTTGAGTTGCAAAATTATTCATGTAAAAGAACATGACAAAGTATGCGACAAAGAGCAATAAAAACAAAATTATTGTGATTGTGTTTGAATGTTTTAGCTTGCTTGTTAAAAAGCTTATTAAAAGTCCCAAAAGTGTGCCAAGTGCCATGGGAACGAGTGGAATAAATATAAAAGCCAAAATTTGAAGTAGCAAAATAGGCATAGAAAAAGGCGTATACAGAAAATACACAACAATTGTTGGGAAAATTATTAATGAAGAGTATATATATGCCGACAAAAGAACGCTTGTGTATTTCGCTATGACAATTTCTGAATTTTTTAATGGTAGGGCGGACAATATGTCAAAGTCTTTTGTTTTAAAAAAGTAATTTTGTGATTCATATGTTATGAAGAACAAAACAAAAGCAAAGCTCAAAAGTGCACCAACAAAAAATATGTAGTTTGGAGAATTAAGTGCAACAAAATATTGCATAAATGTATCCATAAGATTGCCAAAAGTAAAATAAAGCAGTGCAAAGATCACAATTGCTGAAATGAAAAATCGTCTGCCTGTTTTTTTGCCATAGCCAAACATACCTTTGAATATATTGATGAAGTTTATTTTGATTAGGTTAATTATGTTTCTCATCAGTTTTTTCAAGCTCCAAAAAGACATTTTCAAGACTTTCATCTTTGGTGACTTTTTCCATTTCGCCTTGACCAACAATTTTGCCGTCTTTGATTATCACAACATTAGTACAAAGTTTTTCTGCCACTTCCAAAACATGAGTTGAGTAGAAAAAAGCACTGCCATTTTTGCATTCTTCTTGCATGATGAGTTTAAGCTCGTGACTTGTTAGTGGGTCAAGGCCAACAAAAGGCTCATCAAACAAATATAGCTTTGGCTTGTGAACAAGTAGTCCAAGTATTGCTAATTTTTGCTTCATGCCATGTGAGTATGTTCCTATTGGTGCACCTAGGTCGCCGTATATTTTTAGACGCTCGCCATATGTTTTTATTCTTTCTTCACGAGTGGACTTGTCAACTTTGAAGACATCTGCAATAAAATTTAAATAGTCAATCGCCTTTAAGTTGTCATACAAATCTGGGTTGTCGGGAAGATAGCCAATGACATTTTTGGCTTCAAGAGGCTGAGTTTTGACATTTTTTCCATCAACAAAAATTTCGCCTTCATCAAAGTCCAAAATTCCTGCAATGGCTTTGAGCGTTGTGGTCTTGCCCGCTCCGTTATGACCAATGAACGCAGTGATTTGTCCACTTTCAACTTCAAGACTTATGTTATTGACTGCAATTTTTTCGCCATATCTTTTTGTTAAGTTTTTGATTTTGAGCATTTTTACTCCTATTATTTTTAGAAATTATATCATAATTTTAGATTTATCGCAACTCTCATAAATTTTGACATAAAACATATTTTTTAGAAATAAGTTGAAAAATTGTATTGACAATATGATGTTTTGTGCTAAACTATAAATGAGAGTTTTTATTATGATATGTTGTATTTTAAAGTTAAGAAATAAATAATCACATAAAACTACACGGCTAGTTTTATGTATTTATTGTATAAAAACTAGTGAGTTTTATCTTTGTGATTATTTATTAACGCATATCTTTTTCATGTTTAATAAGATAAAGTTCATTTGAAAAAATGGACTTTTTTATTTGATAAAATTCCTTTGTTTTTAGCATTTTGCCGAAAATTTTAAGGAGTTATAATTATGTTTTTAAAAAGATTTAAAAATCTATATTATTTTAAATATTATTTTAGCAAAAATAAATTGCTTATATTTATTCTTATTTTTGTAATGTTGGTTGCAAGCTCGGCTGGGGTTTTTCTATCATATCTTATGAGTAAACAACTGCTTGGAATAACAAACGAAGATGTTGGTGTTGCTGTGACATTTACTGTTTATATTTTGGCTGTGGTAACAGTGCATCATGTTAATTGGTTTTTTTGGAGCAAGTTGCAATTTAAACTATCTAAAAAAGTTTCCTATGACATAAAAAAAGACTTTATTGAGTCGTTTTTGAATACCAAATATGCAAAAATACGAGATAATGGACTTGGTTATTATTTGGAAAGGTTAAATGATGACATAGATGAATTAAGCCAATTCGTTGGAAATGTTGCAGGAACGCTTGTTGATGTGTTTACAAATTTTGCCTTTTTAGTAATTATTTATATTTTGTCATGGCAATGCGGTTTGTTTTTTACCATCGGTGTCATTGTTTTGTTTGTAATTGAGACAATAAAAGTCAATTTGAGTTTGAAGGACTTGGAAAAAGTAAAAAAAAGTAGTGAAAGTGCGAACTCTGTATTTAATGAAATTGTTAGGGGAATTAAAGACATAAAGGGTTTGGGCATAAAATCAGTAACTTGTGAAAAAATCATGAACAGTGAAGATGATTTGCTAGAAAAGGTGTGTGACAAAAACACACGCTTTGAACTTATTTCAAGAATAGGCACTTATTGTCAATGGCTAATCGATGGCATTTTGGTTTTTATGTCAATGCTTTGGCTATTGCCAAGTGGTCAGATAGATGTGGTCACACTTTTAATTATATTTAACTACAAAGGCTTGATGTATGACACCGTGGGATTTTTCTCTAAACTCAAAACCTATTATGTAAACGGGGATTATTATGCAAAGCGTCTGCTTGAAATTGTTGATAATAAAAATTTTGAAAACTTTGGTTTGAAATACGAGAACATCAAACATGGCTCAATTTGTATCAAAAATTTATCATTTTCTTATGGCAATCAACAGGTCTTGAGTAATGTGAGTATAAAAATAAAGCCTAACACATTGAGTGTTATTTTGGGAAATTCTGGATGTGGAAAGTCAACTTTGTTGTCAATTTTAGCAAAACTATATTCTGTTGATAATGGTTTTGTGTTTTATGACGGAATAGATATTAACGATTTTAACGAAAAATCTTTCAAAAAAAATGTTTGTTTGGTCAATCAAGACTTGTTTTTGTTTGAAGATACAATAATGAATAACATTACCATTGCCAATTCAAACATTAAAAAAGAAGAAGTTATAAAAGTTTGCAAGTTATTAAACATTCATGACGAAATAATGGCACTACCAAATGGGTATGAAACGGTAATTTGTGAAAATGGGAGCAATTTAAGTGGTGGGCAAAGACAAAGAATTATTTTGGCCCGGGCTATTTTGAAAGATAGTAAAATTTTGTTACTTGATGAACCTACAAGCTTTTTAGACGCTGAAAACCAAAAAAAATTACTGAATACACTAAGCGTTTTAAAATCATCAAAAACGATATTGATAATTGCACATAGGCTTCAAGATTATAAAATGTTTGACAATGTTTTTGTATTAAAGAATAAAAACATACAGGTGGCAAAGCACGAATAGACAAGTTGGTAGTTTGAATTATTTGACATATATGGTGAAAAGACTTAAAATTTATTTGAATTATGTTTTATGATAATTTTGACAAAAATGACATTTGTGGAATTTTTACGCTAGGGCATTTTGTGGCATTGGCAATATTTTTTGCTACTATTATTTTAGCTATATATTTAAGTAGAAATTTTGACAAAAATAAGATGAAAAAAGTCATGCTTATAATTGCAATTTTGGTTAGTGTTATGGAGATAATCAAGATTGCTATAAGAATATACAAACAGCCATTTTCTTATGGCTCATATTTACCTTTTTATTTTTGCTCAATATTTTTATTCGCAATATGGCTTTGTCTATGCAAAAACAAGACTCTACAAAACACTGGTTTTGCTTTCGTCACAATGGGTGGAATTGTGGCGTCTATTTGTTTCGCCGTATATCCTTCAACTTCGCTTTTACTTTATCCACTATGGCATCCAGCATCAATACACAGTCTTTTTTATCATTGGCTCATGCTCTATACTGGAATAATGGTGATAAAAACTAAGCTTTATGTACCAAATATAAAACATTTTTGGAACTATTTTGCACTGATGAGCGCCTTTTGCGTTGTGGCATTGATTTTGAATATTAAGCTTGATACAAATTTAATGTTTTTAAGCGACCCATTTGGACTTGATTTTTTGCAAAAAATTATTGATGTTTCGCCTTGGCTTTATGCCTTTTTGGCATACATCACTCAAAGTGTTTTAGTGTATTTTTTAAGCTATGGTTTGTATAAATTTTGTGTATTTATTTATTGTAAATTTGAGCTAAATCGTGGTGCCCAAAAAGTTGAAATAAGTGAA
>CALWTG010000009.1 GCA_944384385.1 uncultured Clostridia bacterium
GGTCTTTTGTCACTTTCTCAATTTCTGATGCCCTTAAAACACTATTTGAAAGCGTTGAAAGATTAGGCTCACCACCATACTCTAAAAGTGGCGAGATGACAGAATGCACCAAAAGCGTTTTGTCTATCGTGCTTTTTATAAACAATAGATAGACATTTTTGCCATTGACTAAAAATTGACGCTCGCACACGTCTGGGTTATTATTAAGTTGTTCTTTTATTTGTTGTATTATCTTCATAAAAAAACATACCACCAAAAGTAGTATGTTTTTTATTCAAAAATATATTCTATGCTAATGCCACATTAACAGTTTGTGAACTAAGCAAGTATTCATCATCACCAAGTGCCCTAACATCAATGCTTGTTATGTCCCGTGCTAAAATATAAGGGCTAAGGTCAATGCTAAGTCGTGTGCTCTCGCCTTGTAAATTATAAATATAGGTATATGTTTTATTTATTACAATCTCAATATCATATTCTGCAATAGTTTCTGTTAGCTTCATTGTAATTGTGTTTGTTTGCCTATCATAGTTGACATCTTGCGGAGTAGCTAACTGCTTAACATTATCATATATGGCAACTTTACTTAGATCGCTATTTGTGTAATAAGAATTAGGTGATGCAATCGCCTGCACATAGAGATAGTATCGCCCTGCCTTTTGTGAAGAAAGCGCTGACAAATCAAATGTGACATTTGGTGTGTCTATGGACTGTGTTGCAAGAAGATAAAGTGGTGCATTTTCATCGCTCCCATAATAGATATGATAACTTTGGGCATTGTCCACTTTTTCCCATGCAAGAACGCCATTTTGAAGCGTAACAGATGGAGATGTTAAGGTTTTGTAGTTAGCATAACTATATGCTTCGCTATAATCTGAATTTTCTCTCGCATTATCGCCTATGTACCTTGCGCGAATAACATACTCCCCCGGTACTGTCAAATAACTTGTTATGGTGACGCTTGGATTATTTGAGCGAATTGTGTTTTGGCTAGTACCAAACGAAATTTCAAATTCGTAAATATTGGCATTTTCATTTTTGTTGACGCTAACTATTGTTCTGTCGCTAAGAGCGTGAACTTCAACTGTTGGTGCACTCATCTTTGTGTAGCGTGGTGAAAGTCCGAACACAAGCCCAAGCACGAGAGCAACAATGCATACTGCACTTATGCAACTAATTAAAATAATCAATGTTTTTTTGCTAAGTTTGTGCTTTTTCTTATTACTTTCTTGCGACTTTTTATCTTCTTCGCCGTCAGCTTTTTTGTCATCTACAACTTGGCTATTAGGCGCCATGGTTTTGTTGTCTTGCACATTTTCATCTTGAACTGTCTCGGCTTGAACAGTTTCGTCCACAACTTTACTTTCATCTTGTGGCACACTTAAATCATCGAACTTTTCGTCCGATTTATTGTGCATCTGCTCGAACATCTTTTTTATATGCTCTGGCATCTCTTTTTTTGAATTATTTACTTTATTTTCCATGTGCACCTATTTTAGTTTATACATTTTATTATAAAATACTAGTGTAAAAGTGTCAAATAAATACAATAAACAATTCAACTTCCCTAGTGAGTAAATCACTTTATCAAATTTAATATTTGACAAAATTCGGCAAACTTTTTATACTTTTATCGGAGTATAAAATGAGAAAATTTTTCAGTGATTTTAAAAAGTTTATAACGCGTGGCAACGTGGTTGACATGGCAATAGGTGTCATTGTTGCAAGTGCTTTCACTGCCATTGTTACAGCGCTCACAAACGGCATAATAATGCCTTTTATCAACTATCTTCTCTCGCTTGGTGGCACGGGACTTGACAGTGCTTACACATTTTTGGTAAAAGCGCTTGATGAAAGTGGCAATGTTGACCTTGCAAACAGCATATACATTGATTGGGGTGCTTTTATAACTGCAATAATAAACTTCCTTCTTGTCGCTTTTGTTTTGTTTTGTATTCTTAGAATATTTATGCGTTCAAAAGGCTTTTTGCAAAAACAAATTGGCGAACTTCCAACGCATGATGAAAGAAAACAATTAAAACAAATGGGCGTAAATATGAAAAATAGGCATGAAGTCATCGTCAAAACCGCAGAGCTTCGTGACGAGAAGAAAAAAGCCGAAGAAGAGAAAAAGCGTCTTGAACATAAGCCAACAACTGAAGAACTTTTGACCGATATCAAAGCTCTTCTTGAAAAACAGCAAAATAACAAATCTGAATAACATTAAAAACTGTCTTACACTAGGCAGTTTTTTTATGCCAAGTTATTTGCAGGTGTGTTTTCATATTTTTTTATTGACAATAATATATTACTTACACTAGGAGAGAATATGGTGAAAGAAAATATATTAAGACTTGTAAACAGAAATGACCTTACAATAACAGGAGTTGAAAAAGTGATATCTTTTTCCCCTAGCGAAGTCAATTTACTTGCACTTGACTGCGAAATGAAAATAGTAGGACACGACCTTCAAACAGTCAAACTTGACGAAGAAAATGGTGACCTTGTCATAAGTGGGCTAATTGACAGCATAAAGTGGAGTGCAAAAAAAGAAAAACAAAGTTTGCTTAAAAGAATATTCAAATGATACTTTTTGAAACACTTGCTCAGCCTACCATAATTTTTTATGTTGCTCTGTCGGGTTTTTTGTCAGGGCTTTGCTTTGATGTCGCCTACATAATAACATTTTTGTGTAATCAAAACAAAATAGTCAAAAACATATTTGAATTTTTTGCCACTGTATGCTCATTTTTTGTGCTGTTTGTGGTAAATCAAATACTTTTGTATGGACAATTTAGACTTTATGTTTTATTGTTTTTTGTGGCATTTTTGATACTTGAACAATATACACTAGGAAAACTTATTGCAAAAACTCGAAATTGGTGCTATATTACATTTAGAAAAATTTCACAAAGGATATTAAAATTATGCAAGAGAAAAAGAAATTCAAAACAGCACTAATTTCAATGGCAGTCATCGCCTGTTGTTTTTTACTTGTGGGAATTATTCAAACCTTTGTAATAAATTCAAAAAAAAGTGCCCTTTCTGACATTGAACAACAAAATCAAGAATTGGCACTGACGCAAGAACAACTTAAACAAATTCACGACTATATGTGCACAAGAACTGACGAACATGATGAAAACGAATGCTTGCTAAACAATGACTACATAAATAAATACTATGAATATATACAATCAGACCCTGACGGCAACTACTACGGCGAAGATGGCGACATTATAATCCAATGAAGGTGACAAAAAAATGGTGCATATTTGCACCATTTTTTATTAAAGCCTTAAATCCTACTTATCTTTTAATTTGTTTCAGTATAGGAATCAAGATCTGACGGAAATTTAATCACACCCGTTGAAGGAATAAATTCGAGAATGTTTGTACCCTCAAACATATCTGTTGAAAATTGGAAACCAACAAAATTGTTATTGCTATCTATTATGAAATAAAAATTTGCGGTTATTATCTCATTATTCAAACTATCTTCCATAGTAAGTTTGATTTTAGTGTAATCATCACTTGTTGAAATAAGGTACTCACCTCCTGTATCCTGTGCAAAATAGTCCTCGTAAACTTTATTAAAATCCAATATCGTTTTAAAGAAAGAGAACAAATTTGTTGACTCACCAAAATTTAAAGATTTTAATTTAACATCGCCATTATTGAAATAATAATAATTATTTGTTGCATCAAAATACATTTTACCACTTTGATCAATTTTTGATGACGAACCATTATAATTCCCTTCCATGTGAAAATCCATGTCAAACATAATATTACCAAGAACATCAAATTTGCCCTGATAATTGACATCAATTTTCGTACCCTCCATCTCGCCATCAATATATAGCCTGAAATCGTAACATTCAACTTTTTGCGTGGTGTCAATATTCGCCAAAGTTACTTGAGTCTCTGCAAATGTAGCGGATTGATATTTGCCCGATGTGTCCACAAGGCTTTTTTCTTCTCCGCAGGCTGCGAAACTTAATCCACAAATCAAAACAAAAGCACAGTAGACAAAACATTTTAAAAATTTTTTCATCTTTCCTCCCCTAAATTATAATTTACTTTATAATATCTATAATATAAAGTCAAATCATTTTATTAAATGCTATTACTTGTATATATTTTCTTTTTGCTGGTGATAATATCTTTGAAAAAATTTTTAAAAAAATTTAAAAAAATTAGCACTTTATTGTTGACATTGCTAGCAAGCGGAGTTATAATATGCTTGCATTTAAAAATGCAGGAGGTAATGATTATGAAAGATTTGATTTCAAGAAATAATAATGATTTTGATTTGTGGGATCCACTAGGTGACCTTTTGGAATTACCACCACATATGAGACACAACAGAGAACTAAACAATCTTATGAGAACAGATATCAAGGAAAAAGATGATGCTTATGAACTTGAAGTTGACCTTCCTGGATTTAAAAAAGAAGATATTTCCCTTGATATCAACAACGGTTATTTGACAATTTCTGCTCAAAAACATGATGAACATGAAGAGCATGAAAAACATCACTACATTAGAAAAGAAAGATACTTTGGTAGCGCTCAAAGAAGTTTCTATGTTGGTGACGTCAAAGAAGAAAACATCAACGCTAAACTTGAGAATGGCACTCTCTCAATAACCATTCCAAAAGAGAAGCCTGTTGAAACCAAAAAGCGTATCGAAATAAAATAACTTAGGCGAAAAAACGCATCTTGGCATTTGCCAAGATGTGTTTTTTTTATATCAACATTTTGCAAGCCTCTAAAATGTCTTCTCTTTTTGCAAAAGCAGACAACCGAATATATCCCTCCCCACTCTTGCCAAACCCGCTACCAGGTATGCACACAATACCGTAGCTTTGCAAAAGAGATTCAAAATGCTCCCATGATGTTGCTCCATCGGGAATTTTCATCCAAACATATGGAGAGTTGTTACTTGGCAAAAGTTCATACTTTGAACTTAAAAGATGTTGCCTTAATATCTTTGCATTTTGTTTATAATAATCAATATTTTTTTTGCAAATCTCTTGACCTTCGCCTGTAAGTACAAACTCTGCACCTTTTTGAATATGATATGGCACACCATTAAAAAAAGTACTTTGATGTCTTTTCCACATGACATTTAAACTCATATCTTGCCTTATTAAACTTTTTGGCACAACTGTGTATCCACATCTAAGGTTGGTAAAACCGGCACACTTTGAAAAACTTGCAATTTCAATAGCGCATGACTTAGCACCATCAATTTCAAAAATTGACTTTGGACTATTGTCTTCAATAAAACACTGGTAAGCATTGTCAAAAAGTATTATTGACTTAGTTAAGTTTGCAAACGTAACCCATTCATCAAGGTCGTCATGCGACAGTGTTACGCCCGTTGGATTGTTTGGCGAGCAAATGTAAATCAAATAACTTTTATCACAGCTCAAATTTTTTGGGGACATTTTGTAATTATTGCTTTTGTTAAGTGGCAACAAAACAACATCGTTACCACAAAGTGCATTGCTATCATAATATGCGGGATAAGTTGGGTCTGCAATTACAGAGGTTACATCTTTAAACAAATTTAATATATTCGTCACATCACAGCCTGCGCCGTTACTTACAAAAACTTCTTCAATAGATATATCAATTCCCATTTGTGCATATGTGCAAACTATGGCATTCTTTAAAAAGTCGTAGCCAGTTTCGGGCGGATAACCTTTAAAAGTGTCTTTCGCTGTCTGTTCTTTTAGTGCTTTCTCCATTACGTCAACAAGTTTTGTATCAAGTGGAAGTGTCACATCTCCAATGCCAAGATTGTATATTTTTTGATTTGGATGATTTTGTTTAAAACTTTCGACTTTTTGAGCAATCTCTGTGAAAACATAATTTTTTTTTGTCGAATAGCATTTATTTATTTTCATAATACACCCCGTCAAAAATATATTCGCACTCCCCACTCATAACAATATTATCTTCGCATATTTCTATTCCAAGTTTCCCGCCCTTTTGACACACAGTCACACTTGAATTTGTCAAGCTTACGAAGTGCGAAACAAAAGCACTAGCACACGCACCACTTCCACACGCCAGCGTAAAGCCACTTCCCCTTTCATACACAATAAGGTCAATTTCATCTCCCTTGACGCACGCCACATCAACATTTATCTCGCCAGAAAAACATTCTAGGTTTTGAACCTTCTCACAAAAGTCTTTTAGGTTGAAATTAAAATCTTTAACAAAAGTGACGCAGTGCAAATTGCCCACATCAACAATATAAAGTTTGTACTTTTGCCCCCTATATGCAAGTATCTTGGTCTCAACCAGGTTTGCCTTGCCCACGCTAACGCTCACAACTGCATGGTCTTTTTCACTTTCAAGAACTTGACAATACAAAGTTTTTTCACCACTTTTTATACTTATGTTTTTTTTACCAAGTTTTTTTGACAAATAAAAAGCGACGCACCTAGTTGCATTCCCGCAAAGTTTTGCTTCGCTTGCATCATAGTTGTATATCTTCATTTTAACATCTGCATTTGTGCAACTTGTAAGCACAATAACACCGTCGCCACCAATTCCATGGTGTCTATCACAAATTTTTTTAATTATCTTTTTAGTTATTGGCGTATGAGGCTTAACTATGTTATCAATAAAGATATAGTCGTTGCCAATACCGTCCATTTTAAAAAATTTAATCATAATAACTATATATTAAAATTGTTACAAAATGTTGAATTATGCTATTGACTATTTTTCTAGTCTAAGATACAATCGCTATTGGTGAAATATGTTTAATATAAATAATAAATACTTAAAGCACACATTGAATGTCGTTTTTATTCTTCTAGGCGCTTTTGTTATGGGTGCAGGATTTAATATGTTCTATGCTCCCAAAAACATCCTTCTAGGCGGTTTTGGTGGTTTGTCAACAATCATATCCGACCTTTTGGCAAGCATTGGAGTAAACATACCAATGTCAATTATATACCTTCTTTTGAATGTCGTTTTGTATATTTTCGCCGTCAAAATTCTCGGCAAGACTTTCGCCATTTATGCCATAATCGGAATTCTCTCATATTCACTGGCTTTGGAATTTTGCACATTTAAATCGGTTAGTGATGATATACTTCTATGCAGTATATACGGCGGGTTCGCAACAGGGCTTGGCGTTGGCGTCATCATAAGATGTGGTGCATCAACTGGCGGTGGAGATATGCTTGGCTGTGTAATCAATCACAAAAACCCAAAAATCTCTGTTGGCTGGGTAACAATAGTTGTGAACTGCATCGTCATATGTCTTTCACTCATTATTTACGGACTTAACTTGTCACTGTATTCTATCATAGGAATATTTATTGCAGGAAGAACAAGCGACCTAATTATTGAAGGACCAAAATCAGTTAAAGCATTTTATATTATCTCTCCAAAATCTGATGAAATATCTCAAAAGTTATTGACAGAACTTCACCGTGGTGTGACAACTCTTGAAGCTAACGGAATGTATAGTCACAAACATATGCAAGTGATTTTATGTCTAGTCACTCAATTTCAAATTTCAAAACTCAAACAAATAGTTTATGATGTTGACCCTTCTGCCTTTTTGTTCTCAGTGTCTGTCAAAGAAGCAATGGGCAAAGGTTTTCATAAACTTGAAAAACACAAATCAATTTTAATCCACAAAAAACAAAAACAAAATATGGCAACAAATGTCACCGAAACCACTTTCACCACCACCCCCGCAGAAAAAATCGATGCCAAAATCGATGGTGAAGAATAAACAAAAAAAATAAAACTAAGATTATACTAATTCAAAGGTATTAAATAAAAAGAACTTTACAGATTTTGGGGTGAACCCCTAATTTAGTAAAGTTCCTTTTTTTTGTATTATTTTAAAAGTAACAAATTAAACGCCTTGTTTTTTTACGCAGTCTGTTTCTTTTTGATGCCAACGGCACAGTCTACAAGCATGACAACATCATGTGGGTTTTTCCTAAGCACATCTTCAAAAGTGCTTGGATAGTCCATCTCAATTTCAAATTTTTCAGCATAAGTGCAATATACCTTTAAACTTTCTTTGGCGAACAAATACGCGTCCTCAATAGTGTCACCATCAATGGTGATACCAAGGTCAGGGAAAAATGCAATAAACTTGTCGTCCTCTTTATAAAATATTGCAGGGAACAAAAACTGCTTCATCGAAATCTCCTATCATGCACAAAAGTAGTATATGAATATGATAGCATAATTATTGATATTATCAAAATATTTTCAAGCAAAAATAAAAAAAGTTCAGACACATAGTATCTGAACTTGTATTATTATAATTCACAACCATTTTCAAAATCTTTATTTTTTTGTACAGGACGATAATCAAAAGATTTTGAAATTTTGTTAGCTTGTGTCTTTTCTCCGTGTGCATAGAAAAGCATATCCATTTCTGCGGCAGGTACTGTGACTTCACGCTTTAAGTTTAGGCTTGAATCAAATTCTCTTTTTTTGCTTATTTTGTTCATACTTCCTCCAAGTAGTTGCTTAATTCGTTAGTATCTTAGCACACTTTTGAGGCTTTGTCCATACCTAAATTTAATTTTTTTAATTTCTTTATAAACTTTTTTTATTTTTGGGTTTTGTAGCGCTTTTTGGCGGTGATTTTTTTGAAGCAACAACAGACTGTTTTAATGCGTCCATAAGGTTTATAACATTTTTTGGAGCAATGATTTTACTTGGTCTAACCTGCTCTCCTTTTATCTTTTTGTTTATTGCTGTGATTAGTTTTTGCCTAAATTCATCTTTATACTCTTTTGCATCAAAATGCTCTGTCATGTTTTGGATTATCTGTTTTGCAAGATCAACTTCCTGCTTTGTCACACTAATGTCTTTTATCTCTTTTGAAACTTTTTGCACCTCGTCAAAAAAGTGCAAAGTATAAAGAACTAAATTCCCGTTTTGTTCTCTTATTGCAACTAACTTCTCAGTGTTTGAAAGTACTGTTTTTGCTATTGCAACTTTGTTTTCTTGCTTCATTGCTTTTTTGAGAACCAAAAAAGCTTTTTCGGCACTTGTTGGTATAATATAATATGCCTTGTCAAAATATATTGGGTCGATTTCTGACAAATTGACAAATTTGTCTATTGAAATTGTTTTCTCTTTCTTTGACTTTAAGTCATCAATTTCTTTTTGACTCAGAGTAACATACTTGCCTTTTTGATACTCATAACCTTTTACTATGTCCTCGTTTTTGATGTTGTTTGGACAATCTTCACAAGTCTTTTTGTATTTTATTCTTTGATGATTTTTTTTGTATAAAAGATTAAAGCCTATGTCGTTTGATTTAACGCATAAGTAAAGTTCTATGGGAATATAAACAACTCCAAATTCAACAGCAGTTTTGTAACTTCTCATACTTTTAGTATGCTTTTCAATTTACAAACTATACTTTTATATAAATTTTATCTCCCAATCCATATCACGATAGACAATGCACTTGCCATCATAAAGTTCTTCGTACCTTGTAATGTTTTCAATTTTTGTAACAGTGCTACTTAATTCATATTGATTAGATGAATTTTTTTGAAGAACATATTTATATACATCAATACCTCTATTTATATATACATTTATAGAGCCATCTGTTTGGTAATAAGCAGTAACATTACCACCTTCAGGCAATTCAACTGAGTAGTCAGACAAATAGTCTGGCAAATACACGTTTTTCATTGTTGATGTGTCGAGCACTATAACGCCCCTAAATGCCGACGGTTGCCCAACCTTGTTATTGATGGTTTGAACAGCAGTACCCATACGGAATCTAGACTCGAACAAATCTTCATCTTTTAGAGCAAAATATGTCTTAGCAGACTCAGCACCACCACCAACGACTGCAACCCAGCCATCAACATCAACGCACCATATTACATCACCGTCTCCTATAAATCCTTGCACTGTGTTGTCATTTGTCTTCCCTACGCCACCATAAATATATTCAGCACTAGTGGTATCCAAACTATCAAACTTAGAATAGATTTTCCATTGATTGTCTTCATACATAAGCACAACAATTCTATGTTTTTGTGTGCCATCGACACCTACTATTTTGAACGGATTGGTATAGTCTGTATCTATTTGTACCAAGCCATCAACAACTTGTGTAGTAGGAACTAATGCTGCATAAGCAAGACCACAAGGTAATTTACTGTATATAATCTCAGTCATACTAGAAGTTGCAGCGGTTAAGCTATCTTTTTCCATAACAGCATAATAAAGGCTATTACTTGAATCGTCTTTTCTTAGAATGTAATAATGATCATTAAAGCACCCTATCTTCATTGGCAAATCTTTATTTAAAATTTGAACATTCATTCCCTCGACAGAAAGAGTGTAGCTCTTTACTCTATGCAATTCTCCAACCCAAACATAAACCGAAAAATAATTGTATGCCCTTTGAGGTATGAAATTATAGGTACATGCAAATTGAAAATTAGTTGGTGATGAATTAAAATGAAAATCTCTTACTTTTACTCCATTAACATAAAAGCTTACGACTTTTGACTTTTCAGCAGATGACTCAGTTATTACTGAACCATCGATATTAAAAGAAAGAACAACTCTTGTGTTTGGCTCACAAGTAAATTGACATTTTGGAGTGGAATAATTGCTTGAATCTGGTTGGTGAACATATCCCCAGGTGCTATCTTTTTGCCAAACCATTTGTTTTGTTGTCGTTTCTGTGCCACTTTCTCCACCTGTTTGACCACCTGAGCTACTACTTGATGAGTTTTCAAGTGTTGTTATGCGTGAACTAAGTAAAGTATCGGCATTTTGAAGGTCGCCTATTGACGATGAAAGACTTGATATGTTTGAATTTATAACTGTTATGTCATCTTCAATGTCTTCAATATCCTGAGATACTGTCGACATACCACTGAGTGTCGAGTTTATTGAGTCGATGTCATTTTGCAAACTTTCAATGTCAGTTGTTACCCCTCCGATGCTTGAAAGCGTTGAATTTATTTCCTCGACATCACTTTTGAGGTTTGAAATGTCTGTTGAAAAATCAGATAGGCCACTAAGTGTACCATTTATTGTTGCGACTGCACTTTCAAGACTAGATATGTCTTGCGTCACTCCGTCAAGGGCAGAAAGTGCTGTGTTTATTGTGTTTATGTCCCCCTTGATGTCTTCAATGTCACCCGAAACATTTGATAGTCCAGAAAGTGTCGATGATATTGAAGTAATTTGGCTTTGAATGCTCTCAACCGTTTGAGCAATTTGCTCATAGTCGGCAATATGCAAATCATAGGCATCGGTGTGCGTTTTATAATCTTCAAGGTGTTTATTTAATTGTTCTTGATATGTTGTAAAAAGTGATTGAATATTTTCAAGACAAGTTTTTAGTCCTGTCATGTAGCCCTGTGTTGTGACTTGATTTGAAAGTGCTTTTATCCTTTTTTCAAGTTCATCAATTTGTGTTTTTAATTGGGCAAGTGTTGTTTCCATAATAACTCCTTTTCACCCAATTTTAAGTAACAAAAACCTCTCTTTCAAACATTTGTGACAAAAATTAAAAAATGCAGTAAAAAAGCGATAATAAATACCGCTTTCAATTTTTATTTATTTAATAACTTTTTCAATTTCGCCACCACCAAGACATGTTTCGCCGTCATACAAAACCACATATTGACCGGGTGTGACTGCACGCTGACGCTCATAAAATGTTACTTCAATATGGTCGTCAACAATCTTTACATGCACTTTTTGGTCAGGCTGACGATACCTAAACTTTGCATAGCAGTCAAATTCATCATCTTTTGGGCGATGTGGTATGAAGTTAAATTTCCCGCTCACAAGTCCACTTGAAAAAAGCTCTTTGCCTTCACCTTGCGACACATAGAGTATGTTGTTTTTAACATCTTTGTCAACAACAAACCATCTTTCACCATTTCCGTCGCTTTTCCCACCAATTCCAAGCCCTCGCCTTTGACCGAGAGTGTAATACATAACGCCTTCATGCTTGCCAACAACTTTACCGTCAAGCGTTTTTATGTCACCTGCTTTTGCTGGCAAAAAGTTTTTCAAAAACTTTCTAAAATTTCGTTCACCAATAAAGCAGATACCTGTACTGTCTTTTTTGTGTGCATTGCTAAAATTAAGTTTTTCGGCAATCTCACGCACCTTTGGCTTGTCTATATCGGCAAGTGGAAACAAGACATATTTCAACTGATCTTGACTGAGTTGATTTAAAAAGTATGATTGGTCTTTATTTTTGTCGTGTGCTTTTAGTAAATAATACTCACCGTCTTTTTCTTCTTTTTTTGCATAGTGTCCTGTCGCAATGTAGTCTGCACCTATCTTTTTTGCAAAGTCCAAGAATGGTCCAAATTTGACTTCACGGTTGCAAAGAACATCTGGGTTTGGCGTGTTGCCCTTTTTGTACTGCTCCAAAAAATAAGTAAAAACTCTGTCATAATACTGTTTTGAGTAGTTGACAGTGTAATATGGTATACCAATAGCACTACACACGCGCTTCACATCTTCATAGTCCAGTTTTGAAGTGCAAACGCCGTCGTCGTCATCTTCTTCCCAGTTCACCATGAAAAGTCCAATGACATTATATCCTTGTTGTTTCAAAAGGTATGCACTAACAGCGGAGTCCACTCCGCCACTTATACCAACAACAACAGTTTTCATTTTTCCTCCACAAGCTCAATTGAAACAGGCACTTTGAATTTTTTTATGCAGATGTTGAAAATATCAAAAATCCACATGATACCCAAAGCACCAACAATCAAATAAATAAATGTTCCTATGCTAACAGGAATCAAGTTGTTTATGCTGAGAATTGCTCCGACAAGAAAAACAGCTCCAAAGCATAGCATAACAATGCCCTTTTTTATCCTTCCAACATAAAAGCAATGCCCGCCAAAAAGTCCCAAAAATATGCACATAAGAAGAACTTTATAGCGTTTTAGGTCGCTTGGCATTTCTGTCGTATACACGACTTTATTTTTTTTACCAAGGCGTAGCATCTTTTTTCCAGCACTGTTTGTTGCCCATTTCAGCCTTTCAAAAATAAGCCCACAATATGAGCATTTAACCGCATTTTTAGGGGCTTTTTCGCCACATCGTGGACATTTTTTGTAATCAAACATATTACTCTCTTTCTTCTGCTATGCAATAAATTCTTTTTGTTTTGTCTGTGACTTTTATTTTGTCGGATATCTCAACTCCGGGTATGATATACACCTCATTTCCATCGCATAGTAGTGGCAAATATTCACGAAGTCTTGCAGGTATCTTTTTATCAATCAAATAACTTTTAAGCTTTTTTGTTCCCCCGCCAAATTTCTCAAACACATCTCCACTATGTCTAAAACGCCATTTTGCAGTCTTTGGAACTTTGTCGGCATCATAATAAAGTTTATTATCACTGTCACATTTATCAACTTTTTTGGTTATGAGTTTACCGTAGTTTGGTACTACTATTGTGCCAAGTTTATGTTTTTCTTCAAACACAACTTCTTTTTTCTGTTTGTTTGTCAATGTGACATAGTCATATTCTTTGTGTACGCAGACTTTAAGTGGCAAGTCAATTCTCTTGCCATTTTCAGCACTATTTGCAAATGAAATAATCATATCGATATGTTTGCTTTCAATATCTTTATTGACACCAATATAGCCAAGCGCACGGGTTATCATTCTTGAAACTATTGGAGTTGGATATACAAAGTATGTAAGTGGAATTTTGACTTCTTTTTCTTTAATAATAAAGGCGTCAGTTGGCACTTGTGAATTTATGTACTCATCATCACGGCTAGCTAGGTCTGCAAAGTTAAGTATTGACTGAATGGCATTTGGCCAGCGTTTTTCAATAAGTGGCATAATGACATTTCTTATGTAATTTCTATTGTATTCGTTTTCTTGATTGCTTTCGTCTTCACGATACTCAATATCATTGTCAAGAACATACTTCCAAATCGTCTTTTCGTCAGTTTTCAGCATTGGTCTAATAAACACATTGTCACGGACAAGTCCCATTCCTTTAAGCCCACTTACTCCACTTCCACGGAACAAGTGCATAAGCACAGTTTCAGCTTGGTCGCTTTGGTGATGAGCAAGTGCAATTTTGTCAACAGTCCCACGGCTAATAAGTGAGTTAAAAACTCCAAATCTTGCTTCTCGCCCTGCACTTTCAAGCGAAAGAGATTTCTCCTTTGCGAGTGCTGGCACATCAATTTTGAATTTATATGCGCGTATTCTGTTATTTTTGCAATAGTCCATAACAAACATAGCATCAAGTGCACTATTTTCACGAATACAGTGATCAATTGTGATTGCAACAACTTCAAAGCCCATATCATGTGAAATAGAATTAAGATAATGCAAAAGTGCCATGCTGTCTTTGCCACCACTGACACCGACACCAACAACATCGCCCTCTTTAATTAAACCATATTTTTGAATAAGTTTTTTAATATTTTCCATAACTTTTCCTCTCAATAAATATACATCAAATAATGCCTTTTTTCAAGACTGTGCAATGACAATTTGACAAAATTTTGCGAAATGTTTTGAAATTTTTGCAATTTTTTGCGTTTTTTTTGCGAATTTTAATAATATTTAAAAATAATTGCCATAAGCAAAATTGAAAGACAAATAATAATAACCGCAAATGACCAAATAAATCTCTTCATGATTATATAGTATATCATCATAAAAATTAAGTCAATTTAATTGCATAATTACATATTGCAAAATAGACACAACTGTGTTATTATTACTACGAAGGTATAAATATGAAAATAGATAAATGTTTTACAGAATCAGAAAAAGAAGTAATTCGATTGGTAACAGGTCCAAGCTCTGAAAAATATAATTCAAGACTTTTGAAAGATGGTGGTTTGATATTTAAGACAAAAAAAAGTAAATTGCCTTTTTTAAAAGATAAAATTGAACCTATTTTTATATCAAAAGAATTTGTCGATCAAGTCCTTAGTAGACGTCACCTATATGGCATATATTCAAAACTAAAAGCATATAAAGAAAAAACAAGTGATGTAACACAGTTAAAACTTTGTGATATGTACATGCAACTAATTGACAAAGTTCAAAATACATGTGGCAGCCTTAAAGACGATGATAAAATAAATGAATTTTTGCAATTCTTATCAAATAAGTGTTCACATTTTACTCTCGATTTCGATATTGAAGATCCAGGATTCATCAATTGTCTACTTTTGCAAACAACTATGGTTATATCTAAAATAGAACTTCCATCTAAAGAAGATATGTCATATATGAAAAAATATGACAACTACATGTCAAATCTTTTATCCCAAAAACAAGATGATATGTCACTATAAAAAGCGACTTTTACTCTATTGTTTTGAACCTAATATAAAAAGGAACTTTACTTTTACTGCAAAGTTCCTTTTATTTTTCTGTTGCTTTCAAAAAAGATTTTATCTTTAAGCAGTTTTTTATTCACAAAGTGCGCTATTTACAGTGTAAAGATTTTCAACTCCCTGATCAATAAATGTCAAAATTTTGCTAGCATACGCAAAACTTTGCGCATCGTTTTCCGCATAAACAACTGGGTCAAAATTACACTTTGCAAAATCATGAAAATCTACATTTTCAAGACTTGTGTAAAACAGTTCAACATCGTTTTGATAATAATTATAAACTGTCAAAAATTGTTGCAATTCTTCAACTGTCGCCGTTAAAGTAGAACTGTCACTTGCAATATCAATTTGAGAATATTGTTCAAGTGTTGTAAAGAGTTTATCATTTTCAAGAGCAACATAACTTCCGTCAAAAGCGTTCAAGTATTCAATGGCAGGAGTTATTGTTGCAACTACACTTTTTAGGTTTGCCAAATTTTTTTGATTTGTTAACTCAGTATCATTTAATTCAATATACTCGCCATTTTGGTCAACAAATGTTGAGTATGAAGTGAACACATAATTTTCACATAGCGATATGAACATATTATCAAGTTTAACAATTTCAAGACACAAATCAATGATGTCTCGCTTATAATCTTTCAATACCTGTAATGATGTTATATCAAATGGATTTTGCGTGTTGACTTGAATATCAAACTGGTGCAATGAAATTTTAAATTGGTCAAATGCATCAAGAGTAACATCAATCTGCGTTGCAAAATCAGCATAGTCTTCCTGCGCATCAACTGTCAAATTTTCTTGACTTGGAGCAACACTTAATGCAAGACTAAAAGTTTGCAAAAAATGGAATGAAGAAACAAATATTGAATCATAAACTGTTTTAAGTTCTGTGTAGAGCTTTGAATTTTCATTGGTGATTGTGCCGTCTTCTATCTTGGCTAAAATTCCGCTTACCCTTTCTTCGTATGTCACTCCATCTTGGTAGTCGGAATTTAGACAAACAGTTTCAATAAAATCGCTAAATTTGGTACTTGTCTCGACATAAAAGTTTGTGTCAACTTCTTCGCCGCAACCAACAAACCCAAAAGCAGTCGCCATAAGCAAAACAAAAACCACTAAAATATTTTTAACTTTTCGCATATCTCACCCCTTTAAACCAAATAGAAATTGTTTTTTAGTGCCAAAGCACTTGCATTTTGCTCGCCTTGTAAAGTTGCGATGTATTCATCAAAAGTATTTTTTGCAAGATTGTCAATAATGGCATTAAAATCAAGGTTGCCAAAGTTTAATAAAAGCCCATCATAATACTTTGTATTTTCAAAGTATGTTTTATCATCTAACTTTATTGCTCTTTCAAATTTCATAGCTTTTTGAGTAGCCAAAGTCAAAGCCTGTTTGTCTATGTCTGGATTTGTGTAATTATCACAAAGCTTATCTACCCAATATGTTAAAGACTTTAAATATGCCTTTGATAATGGATTTACCGTGAATGTATCAACCAAATAATTTTCAAAGACATCAGAAATGAGTTTGAAGTAATTAGTCAAATTAAGCGAAAAAGTAGTGTAATATCCATAATAATTTTGAATATATCCAAAAGTCGCATCGTCATCAGGATATTTGCTGGTAGCCTCATCTGTTAAATATTGGTCAATATATGTTTTGCAGTCTTCAATGTTTTGTGATAATTCATCTCTTTTTTTGCTAACAGACTTTTGAAGGTCAAGCATCTCACCGTCTTTGTCTTCTGTAAAAAGTAAGTTTTCAAGCAAAAATTCTTTTTGACTTAAAATACTGTCGCTCAAACTATTTATATCACTAAAAGTTTGTTTAACTGTTCCATAATTTTCGCTTTCAACATTTGTTAAACTGTCCATAATTTCATATATGTTTTTATTTTGTTCAATCACATAATTAAAATCTTCGTCATAAACAAGCGAATAAGTGTCGTCATATGGAGCTTTTAAATCAACTTTTGGTCTAAACAAAAGTATGCACGCAACAACTATTGCGATGACTACCAAAACGGACAATGTGATAATTATGAATTTTTTATTGAAAAATCCCGATTTTGACATTATTTTTCTCCTTGTGTATATACTACCACAGTTTCGTCACAAAATCAACATTGTTTTTGATTTGACGCTTAAAGGACAACAAAAAAGGCAAATAGCTATTTACTATCTGCCTTTTGTCTTTTTATTACCTTCTGCCACGTCTTCTCTTTTTGTCTTTCTTGCCTTCTTCTTGTTTTGTCTCGCCTTCGCTTTCGCTAGTCGATAAAGTTTCAGCTTCGCCTTCACTTTGTGCTTTTTCTTGCTCTGATGATTGTGAAGCTTTAGGTTTCTCCTCGGTCTTTGGCTCTTCGGATACTTCTGCTAAGATATCAATCGGCTTTTCTCCGGTTTGCTCTTGACCTTGTGGCTGGTTTGTTTCAGGTTCTTCTTCTGCTACTGTTTGCTCAGTCTTTTCGGCAGGTTTTTCTTCTTGAACTGGCTGTACTTCTTCGCCCTGCTCTGCCGGTTTCTCGGCTGACTCAGTCACACCCTCTTGAGCACTTACAGTTTGTTCTTCTGGCTTTTGCTCCAAACTTTCAACTTCTTGTGGCTCAGCACTTAATTGATTTTCTTGTGCTGCCTTTTCATGTTGCTCTTTGATTTGTTGCAAAGTTTCACCAAGTTGTCTATTGAGTTCGTTTTGTTGCTCCATCAAACGATTGCTTTCTTCAATTATTTGATTGCTAATTGCCGTTAACTCATCTTGATTTTTTCTTGGTCTACCACGCTTGCCCGTTGTGGTTTTCTTCGCTGGCGAAGTCGTGGCCTTTCTTGGTCTACCACGTTTTCCTGTTGAAGTCTTTTTTGGAGTAGATGCTGTGGTTGACTTTCTTGGTCTTCCACGCTTAGCTGTTGTTGTCTTTGGTGAACTGCTTGATGATGAAGTTGATGAAGTTGACTTTTTAGGTCTGCCACGCTTTTTAGCTGGCTGGCTTACTTCTTCTTCAACTTGTGTTTTCCTTGGTCTGCCACGCTTGCCCGTTGTCGTTTTCTTTGCTGGCTGTGATGTTGTGCTCTTGCGTGGTCTACCGCGTTTTTTAGGAGCTGAATCTTCCTTAGGCTCTGTTTGTGTTTTCCTTGGTCTGCCACGCTTTGCCTTTGGTTTCTCGTCTGTATCTTGTGGTTTTTCTTGTTCGCCCGTCACCGCTGCCACACTCGCATCATCGGCTTTCGCCTCAGATTCTGGTTTTTCATCTATCTCGGCTGGCTTTTCTTCACCTTTTTCTTGAACTACTGGCTTTTCTTCTTCAACTTTTAGCTCTGGTTGTTCAGTTTTTTCTTCTTGCTCAGCCTTTTCTTCTTGCTCTACTGATTTCTCAGTGGCTTCGTCTTCTTTCTTAGCTTCCTCTTCTTCGGCTTTTTCTTCAACCACCGGCTCAGTTACTTCTTCTTGCTTTTCTTCTACCTTTTCAACATTTTCAGTCTCGACTGGTTGTTCTTCTTGTTCAGCTTTTGGCTCTTCTTCTTTTGTTTCTTCCTCTGCTTTTGGCATTTCGTCTTCTTTCTTGACTTCGCCTTCACTTGCGTCCTCTACTGGCGCTTTTTCAACGAGGTTGCCATTTTGGTCATAGACATTACCATCAAGAGCATGGTATAGACCTTTATCATCGTAGTATGTACCGTCTTCATACCAGAAATATCCGTTTTCGTCATAAATGCCTTGTGGCTGTTCTTCTGATTGCTCTTGTTGTGCTTGCTCGTCAGCGCTCTCTTCTGGCTGCTCTTCGGTAGCTTCTGCTGTTTGCTCTTCTTGTGGTTGTTCTTTCTCGGCAACTTCCACACTATCTATTGCAATTTGGTCTTCAAGTGGCTTATTTTCTTCAACCTCATCTGATGTTTGCTCTGTGGTTGTTTGGTCTTCTACTTTTTCTTCTTGAACACCTTCAACTTTATCTTCCTCTTCCTGAGCCTTGGCTTCAACGCTTTGTTCTTCTTGCTCTATTTGAGGATTTTGCTCTTCTTCTTTATGAATAAGCTGTCTAAGGTCGTCAATGACGCCGTCTTTAATTGAGTTGATTTCTTTCTCTTTTTCAAGTTCTTTTATTGCTTCTTCTTTCTCAGATGCAAGTTGGTCAACTTCTTCTTTGTGTTTTGCTTGAACATCACTTAAAATAGCTTTGTAAACTTTTGTTGAAAATGTGTCATACTCGCTCATCATAGCATTTGTAACATATTGTTTTTTCTCATCAAGTTCTGCTCTGAGTTTTTCTATCTGCTCTTTAAGTGTTGCAGTTTCTTGGTCGTAACGAACTGTTGCATCATCTTGGTCTTTTTCAAGTTGTTCTTGCTTTTTGATTTCGTCTTGTTGTTGTTTTCTTATGTAGTTGACTTCAATACGGTTTGTTGATTCTTCTTGTTGCTGACGAAGTCTTTCAATGTTTTCTTTACTTGCTTGAAGTTTCCTTTGATAGTCTTTTGAAGTGTTTTCGTAATTTCTCTTCAAAGAATCAATTTCGCTTTCAAGTTGTTGAACCTGAGATAATATTCTTTGTCTAGTGTTTAAGAATATCTCGGACTCTTTCATCGCTCTATCCAAAATAAGTGAGCCATCAATTCCTGCGTTTTCAAAATTGTATTGTTCATGCTCAACTGCATTTTGACGAGCGCGTTCAAGCTCTTCGGCTTCTTGTCTTGCACGCTTTTCAAGATATTCATTAAGTACAGGTATTCCTCCACGAATTTCTTTGCGTGTGAACAAAATTTCAAAGTCGACATATTTTGGTATTGTTGTTGATGCCTTGTCTATGTATCTATCAAAGATATGAAGTCCTTGATAAAGGCTAGATAAATTAAAGTTTTGTGATGCACGAAGCATTATAACAAAAATCACTGAAAGTAGTAACACAGCAAGTGGTGCAACAAGTGATGTTGTTATTGATGTTACGGTGAGTGTTCCATTGAAACTAATCAATGTCAAAAGGAATGACAAAAGCATTGTTAGTATTGAAATACCCATAAAATTCTTGATGTTTGAAACATAACCACTTGTGTGAAGAGGTTTTTCAATAAGGTTGTACATACTAAGATAATGGCTTGGCTCATGCTCACGATAAAGCATATATTGTTGCCAATGATATCTTAAAAGTCTTGGAGTTTTTTTAATAAGACGATTAAACTCCACCAAATTTGACTCATCAATTTGTTGATGAGAATAAAGCCACCTATTTAATTTTTCAAGTGACCTTTCAAGTCTCCCTTCATATGCGAAGCGTGATTTTAGCATAAAAATAATCATCATGAGTGCGGTGAATCCGACTGCAAGATAAAAGATGATATCAACGCTAAGGCTGTCTTGTATTACTCTATACAAGAAATTTGTTACATCACTAATAACACTTAAAAGCATGATATACTTCCCCTTTTTTTACATTTTTCGAGTGTAGTATATCACATTGTGATTTTTTTAACTAATATTTTTTAATATTTTTTTTTATTTTTTTTATTATTTTTTTTGAATATTTTTTTTAATATTTATTTTTTCAAATAATTGACATTATTTATGCAATATCGCTTCAATAAGTTGTGCGGATTTTAAACTCAAAATATACACCTTTTTCACAGGACAAAACAGCCCTTTTTCAATGGCTAGTTTATATAAATAAAGTTGTTTATTATATGTTTTTAAAAGGCTTTCGTGTTTCTTTGAAGAAAATTTGTAATTAACTAAAATTGCATTATCTTCATCTTTTATC